>NZ_JBBNAM010000258.1:0-7537 GCF_037994425.1 Phyllobacterium sp. | reverse complement strand
TCGATTTCGTCGCGCCTGGAGATATCCAACCGGACCGGCAGGACCTTCCTTCCCATGGCCGAGATTTCAGCGATCAAATCCGATGAACCGGAAACATCGCGCAAACCTAGCACGATGTCGGAGCCGGCGGCGGCGCAGGCGAGTGCGCAGGCCTTGCCTATCCCGCGCGATGCCCCCGTAACCAGGGTTACCTTACCGCCAAGACTGAAATCGGGTGCATGTCCGCTTGCCGCTGTCACGACTTTGTCCTCCTGTCCCACCGAACGACAATAGCATGCGTGCACTGGATCGGCCTATACACCCGGCTCGTCAGGCGAAGGCGCCGAGTTTCAAGCCCTTTATCCAGTTCTTGCCAATCTGGATCCCTTCCTCCGGCTGAAATGCTTCCGGATTCAAGCACCATGCGAGCCAAAGCCCATCCATGAGCGCCGTGAAACCAATCGCAGCAAGCCGCGGATTCTCTATCGTGACGCCTTCCGCGGCCGCATAGTCGGCGATCAGTTTCTCAACGGTGATGACATAGGCGGTGTACTCGCCCTTTTGCGACGCACTCATACGTGGCGAGTGCAAGATCAGGCCCCAAAAGACCACCCACACGCCCAGCACGTCGCGGTCGAACAATGCGGGCGAGAACGAGTTCTCGACGAAGGCTTCAAGCCTTGCCTTGGGGTCCGCCGGAGCGTGGTCGACAGCATTCATGACCGTGCCGAGCATGCCGTTGGCCATGAGATCAAAAGCATGTGCCACCAATTCGTTGATCTCGCCGAAATGATGGGTGATCAACCCTTGCGTAACGCCGGCTTCCATGGCGATCTGCCGCGCCGAAACGCCGGCATTTCCGTGCCTGACAATGCAGCGTAGCGCGGCTTCCGCCAATTGCCTGCGGCGGTCCTCCGGAGCCTCGCGCCTAAAGCCGGCTCGGGCTTTCACACCTGATCTGGGCCTTGCCAAAATTACCTTCCCGTCGCGTTTGTCACATCGAGGATTTGCGAGCGCTCAAGAGCGATTATTTTTGCGCCGCGACTCACTCATGTCGATATAACTATCAAAATAACTTAAATAATTCAAATACTAATAGAGATATTATACGACCATATAATTTTTCTTGCCGAACGCGCAATTCCTGCATATCCTTTTTCCAACGATCCGCCCCAGATGCGGACAATGGGAACGAGGTTTTGGCATGAAGCGGGATCCCCGATACGACGTTCTGTTTGAGCCGGTGCAGATCGGCCCCGTCACCGCGCCTAACCGTTTCTACCAGGTACCGCATGCCAGCGGCATGACCAACGCCCTCCCCCGCGTTCGCGCGGCCTTTCGGGAGACCAAGGCGGAGGGCGGCTGGGGCGTGATCTGCACGGGTGCCTGCTCGACCGATCCAAGCTCGGACGATTCGCCCCTTCCTTTCGCAACGATGTGGGATGCCAATGACATCCGCGCCCACGCGATGATGACGGAGGCGGTTCACCGTCATGGTTCGCTGGCCGGCGTCGAACTCTGGCATGGCGGCGCTTCCGTGATGAACAGGACCAGCCGGATTCCGCCACTGTCGCCCTCTGGCATTCCCTGGATGGCGACGCATGTCGGGTTCATGGGCAATGCGCGGCCAAAGACGATGGATAAATCGGACATACGCGACGTGCTGCGCTGGCAGGCGGAAGGTGCGCGCAAGTCGCGCACGGCGGGGTTCGACATCGTCTACGTCTATGCCGGGATGGGCTATCTCGGCTACGAGTTCCTGCTGCCGGAATACAATCATCGCACGGACGAATATGGAGGTTCAATGCAGAACCGTATCCGCTTCGTGCGCGAATTGCTCGATGTGACGCGCGATGCCGTCGGCAAGGATTGCGGCGTCGCTCTGCGTATCAGCCTTGAAGAGCTGCGCGGCCGTCCAGGCACGAACCAGCCCTCCGAAGCGCACGAGGTCATCGAGCTTCTTGCCGACAGCGCAGATCTCTTCGACGTCAAAATGGATTCGAGCCCGACCGACTGCTCGGCGTCGCGGTTTACTGGCGAAGGCAGCCACGAACCGGTGATCGACTTCGTCAAGTCGCTGACCAAAAAACCGGTCGTCGGCGTCGGTCGCTTTACGTCGCCTGACACGATGGTTTCGCAAATCCGGCGCGGCGTTCTCGATCTCATCGGTGGCGCCCGGCCCTCGATTGCCGATCCCTTCCTGCCTTTGAAAATCAAGGAAGGCAGGCACGACGAGATCCGCGAGTGCATCGGCTGCAACATCTGTATTTCGAGCTGGCACGACGGCGTACCGGTCCGTTGCACCCAGAATCCGACGGCCGGCGAGGAATGGCGGCGCGGCTGGCACCCGGAGCGTGTCGAACCGGCAGTCAAGGCTGAGAAGGTGCTGATCGTCGGTGGCGGTCCCGCGGGGCTTGAATGCGCGCTCACCCTTGGTCGCCGCGGCCATGAAGTAACGCTCGCCGACAAAGGCACAAATTTCGGCGGCCGCCTGACCTTCGAGACGCGACTTCCCGGCCTCGCCGCGTGGGGACGGGTTGCTGAATACAGGCTCGGCCGTCTCAACGAAATGACCAACGTGTCGATGTATCTTGAGAGCGATCTCGGGGTCGACGAGATCATCGATCTCGCGCCCGATCATCTCGTCCTTGCCACCGGCGCGCGCTGGTCGCGCATGCTTTACTCGTCGATGGAAATACCCGTCGGCGAGTTGGACCACCCACGAGTCTTCACGCCCGACGACATCGCTGCGGGGCGCTTGCCGGAAGGGCCGACGCTGGTCTTCGATTTCGATAACTACTACATGGGCGGGGTCCTGACTGAGCATATCGCGCAGCAGGGCAACGACGTTACCTACGTTACGCCAGCTGGCCAGGCGTCCGCATGGACGATCATGACCAACGAATTGCCGCTGGTGCACCGCGCCTTGGCACGGCGCAATGTTCGTGTCACGACGCTGCACATGCTCACGGCATTCGACGGGGCAATGGCGACGCTTACCCATCTTTTCACGGGCGAAACCGTCCGGATCAAATGCAGGTCCGTCCTTATCGTCGGCCTGCGCACGCCGCGAAGCGAGCTCTTCGAGGCGCTGACGGTGAGGCGCGACGATGTCGCCGCACCGGGCATAAGGAGCATTCGCCGCATTGGTGACGGCCTTGCCCCGGGTGCAATCGCCCATGCGGTGCACAGCGGCCATACTTGCGCCCAGGAACTCGGCGGCAAGCAGTACGCGCCCTATCGGCGTGACACGCCGATCGTCGATGCCGAGACCGAATTCAAGCCTCGCGCAGCGGCTGAATAGGCCGGCTATGACCGAGCGCCCCACCCTTTCCCCCTGGTCGATCGCCTCGCCGCTGGCCGGCGGGGCGCTGCATTCCGCGGGCTCGGGGCTATTTCATACGCTGCTGCCGCTGCGGCTCGTCGAGAACGGCTACGGCGCCGATGCGGTCGGCCTCGTGGTCATGGCCGAAGGCGCTGGGTTCCTTCTCGGCTGCATCGGTTCGGTCCGTCTCATTCGCTCGGTCGGAGAGGTTCGCGCCTATGCCGCGCTCTCCGCTTCATCGTCCGTGCTGGTGCTTGCCCTAGGGACGGGACCGGAACTCGCCGTAATGATGGCAATTCAGGCGGTCGTCGGTTTTGCCAATGCCGGCCAGTCGGTCGTGATCGAAAGCTGGCTCAATGCGATGGTGCCCAATGAGGGCCGCGGCCGGGTCCTTACGCTCTACGTCTTGGTCCTCGGGCTGTTCTACGGCCTTGGACAGTTGCTTGCGCGGGATATTGCTCCTGCCGGCAATGCCATGCTTATGATTACTGCTGCCTTCTACGCACTGGCGCTCGTGCCGGTGACCGCAATCTGGGTCGGGGAGCCGCAGCTTCATGCACCCATGGGCATTGATCTACTCGGCGCGTTCCGCACTTCACCGCTCGGCGCACTCGCCTGCCTCCTGACCGGGCTCGTTTCCTCCACCTTCTCCAGCATCGGCCCGCTTTACGGATTGGAGCTGGGGTTCAGCCAGGACAGGATCGTCATCCTGATGGCGGCCGTCGCCCTTGGCGCCTTGTTCCTGCAGTTCCCACTCGGCTATCTCTCCGATCGCCTCGACCGGCGCGCAATGATGTCGTGGCTTGCGGTAATTCTCGCCGGCGTGTGCGGGATGTTCCTTCTCATCGACAGCAACACGCCGCTCTGGGCATTCCTCATCCTGTTTTCAGTCTTTGGCGGCATTTCGGAAATCTTCTACCCGCTCGGCGTCGCACACGCCAATGATAGTGCCTCCACATCGCAGTTCGTGACGTTGTCCTCGAACTTGCTGTTGATATGGGCATTGGGTGGCACAATCGGACCGGCCGTTGCCGCGACCGGTGTCGAACATCTCGGTGCGCATTCCTTCTTCTGGTACGCCATTGGGCTTTCCCTGGCCTTTGCATGCTTCGCGTTGTGGCGGCAGTTCAAGCAGCCTGTCGTTGGCACGCGCGAAGAGTTCGTCACCTATCCGCAAACTTCGCCGGCCATCTACGAATGGGTGCCGCACAAGGAGGTAAGCACCCTTTCCGAAACACCCAGCCCGGACTCGAGCGAGATACCCAAGCCATGACGCGCGTCATCGAAACATTCCCGCACAAGGTACGTTGTATCGACCCTGTCATTATTCCGATGCCGGACGGAACGCGGCTTGCAGCGACGATCTGGCTCCCCGACGATGCGGAGACAAGGAAGGTTCCGGCAATCCTCGAACTCATTCCTTACCGGCGCCGCGACGGTACCGTCTTTCGCGACCTGAAGATGCATCCATACCTCGCCGGTCATGGCTTCGCGTGCTGCCGGGTCGACATTCGCGGTTCGGGCGACTCGGAAGGCCTCCTCACCGACGAGTACACTGAGCAGGAACTCGATGACGCCTGTGCGATCATCGACTGGCTGGCAGGCCAGTCCTGGTCAACGGGAGCGGTGGGCATGACCGGCATTTCCTGGGGCGGTTTCAACGCCTTGCAGGTGGCCGCACGCCGGCCGGCGGCGCTGAAAGCAATCATTGCGCTCTGCTGTTCGGACGATCGCTTCGCGGACGATGTGCACTATTTCGGCGGCTGTCTTTTGACCGAAGATGCGATGTGGTCGTCATTCATCCTCGGACTTGGCGCACTGCCGCCGGACCCGCAGATCGTCGGCGATCGTTGGCGGGATATGTGGAAGGAGCGGCTTGAAGCGACTCGATGCTGGTCGTCGGAATGGATGCGGCACCAGCGCCGCGACGCCTATTGGAAGCGCGGCTCGGTGTGTGAAGACTTTTCCGCAATCGAAGTACCGGTTTATGCGATCAGCGGCTGGGACGATACCTATTCCAATGCGGTGCCGCGGCTGCTCGAAGGTTTGAGCGCTCCTTGCAAGGGTTTGGTTGGCCCGTGGACGCACGCCTATCCGTTCCTCGGCGAGCCGGGCCCTGCCATCAACTACCTTCAGGAAGCAATCCGCTGGTGGCGATACTGGCTCGAAGGCGTCGACACCGGTATCATGGATGAGCCGAAATACACGGCATGGATCAACGCTCCGCACGCGCCGGCCCCTTTCTACGACGAACATCCGGGATATTTCGTTGCCGAGCCGTCCTGGCCTTCGCCGAACATCAAGGAAAGCCGATTCTACCTCAATCGAGGCGCCCTCGAGGAAGTCGCGCTGAGCGGGGCGGCGATGGTCTTGCGCTCGCCTGTGACGGCGGGGCGCGATTGCGGCCGCTATGGCGGCTATGGCGGCATTGTGCCCGACCTTGCCATCAACCAGCGCCGCGAGGATGGGCTCGGCCTTCAGTTCGAAACCGCAGCGCTAACGCAAGACATCGATCTTCTCGGCGCGCCTTGCATTTCGCTGGTCCTCACCTCGGATTCACCGCAAGGGTTCGTGGTCGCACGGCTCTGCGACGTTGCCCCCGATGGCACGTCGACCCTTGTCACCTGGGGCGTCTTGAATCTTGCCCATCGCAACAGTCACGAGCACCCGGAACCCGTCATTCCTGGTGAGCCCATCGCCATGCGTGTCGAACTCAACCACGTCGGCCGGCGCTTTGCTGCAGGCAGCCGTATCCGCCTCGTTCTTTCCAACCAGCACTGGCCGATCCTGTGGCCGTCACCGACCATGCCGACTTTCACAATCGAAGCCGGCGTCTCTAACCTTTCATTGCCGCTGCGTCACGCGCCGGCAAATGATGTTCATCCAAGCTTCACTGCGGCCGAGATCGCAACGCCGGTGCAAATGATCGAACTCAGCAGCGAAACGCATCGGCGCGACATCGCCATCGACGTTGGGGCGCGCAGGGAGACGATCACACTTACCAGCGATTTCGGCAGCCAGCAGCTTACGGACCGGGCCATCCTCACCTCGGCCTGTGTCATTGACGCGATGGAGATCGTTGATGGAGACCCGCTGTCGGCAAGGCTCGAGACCGGCTGGGTGCTTGGTTTCAAGAGCGGCGATGCCGACACCGAAACGCGATCATCGGTGACGCTCACGGCGAATGCCGAACGGTTCCGCCTGCAGTGGCGGCTCGAAGCCTACGAAAAAGACCGACTGATCTTCGAGCGGGAGGGGGACGAATGGATCGACCGCGATTACCTGTAACTCCCGATCCAGCGGGAACTCATTCTGGGCCCGCGCTTTCGTGGAGGGTCAGCCGGTGACGAGCTTCATCATGCGTCGCATCGGCCTCGCCGCAGTCATCCTCCTGGTCGTGGCGATCTTGTTGTTTTCGATGATGCATCTTATCCCGGGCGATCCCACCGTGGTCGCACTCGGGCCCCGCTCAACGCCGGAAATGCGCGAGGCGTTTCGCGAAATGATGGGGCTCGATCAGCCCCTCCTCAAACAGCTCGCTCTGTTCCTCGGCCGCCTTGCCGAAGGCAATCTCGGCGAAGACGTGTGGAGCAAACGGCCCGTTCTCACCATGATCTTCGAGGTTCTGCCCTATACGGCCACACTTGCCGTCGCGAGCTTTCTCTGGGCGGTAACGCTCGGCATATCGCTCGGCTGTCTCGCCGTCGTTCATCACGGCAAGTGGCCGGATTGGCTGATTGGCATCCTCTCCGTCGGCTTCGTCGCCGTCCCCTCTTTCGTCGTCGCACTTTACTCACTGCTGATCTTTGCGGTGAGTCTCAACTGGCTGCCAGCTATCGGCGCCGGGACGGCCGGCGATATCGTCAGCCAGTTGAAGGCGCTGGTCCTGCCATCCTTCGCCATTGGCCTTGGCTGGGTCGGCTATGTGGCACGGCTGGTACGGGCCGCAATGATCGAGGCGATGGGTGAAAACTATACGCGAACGCTCCGATCCTTCGGTGTTTCCGAGCGCCGGATCATTTATCGATACGCCCTGCGCCAGGCTCTGATTGCCGTCCTTTCCGTGATCGCGATCGGGTTTGGCGGCCTGCTTACGGGTTCCGTGTTCGCCGAGATCGTTTTTTCGCGACCCGGCCTTGGCAAGATGACCTATGACGCCGTGATGTCGCGCAACTATCCGCTGGTGATGGGAACCGTGCTTGTCACGTCGACCCTCTACGTGACCTGCATGAT
>NZ_JBBNAM010000257.1:0-38389 GCF_037994425.1 Phyllobacterium sp. | reverse complement strand
ATCCTCGGGTCAGGCCCGAGGGCGACGGTGGGGTAATAGATAGATGGGCGAGCGGGCCCGAACGAGGCGGCGTGCCACGTATCGAGGCGTGCTCGCCCCTAAACCCAAGCCTCGATTTCCGCCTCGGCAAAGCTGACCGGATGGAATCCCATGCGTTGGTACATTTGCAAAGCGCGCGGGCTATCGAGCGTATTGGTTTCGATGATGACCTTCTGCGGATCGCTCATCCAGGCGGTTGAGATCGCCTCATTGAGGAAGAATTTGGCAAGACCCCGGCCCTGGAATTCCGGGATCAATCCAAAATAAAGGAGCTCAGTGACACCTTCGGTCTCGCCAATGACCAGTTCAAAGAAACCAGCCGGCGAACCGTCGGCATAGAGGATATGAATGTCGACATTGTCGCGGTGGATGATTGCGGCAAGCGGCTTGTCGTCAAGATGGCGATGAACGGACCAATGATGCGGCTTGCCGACCTGCTCGTACAGAAAACGGTAGAAAGGCAGCGAAATCTTGGTCGCCCTCATGATGGCCAGTTTGAAGCTGACAGGCGTTGGAACTGACTGCGTCGGACGCTCCGTCATTTCCAGATGGGTCACGCGCGTCTTGAGAATACGCGGTTTGCTAATGTCACCCATGACTTACGCTTTGCCCGTTGCCACAGGTGTGTCCTTGTGAGCGCACCATTCAGCCCAGGAGCCATCGTACAGCATGTTGTCCTTGTGCCCCAGCGATTCCAGGGCAAGCGTGATAACTGCCGCAGTGATACCCGAACCGCAGCTTGTGACGACTGGGCGCGACAAATCCACACCCGCTTCATCGAGAACGTTGCGCAAACCATTGAGGTCCTTGAGAAAACCTTTATCGGCAAGGTTCGCTGACGGCACGCTGCGTGCGCCTGGCATGTGGCCGGAACGGAGGCCCGGGCGCGGCTCCGGATCAATGCCGGTGAAACGGCCGGCGGAGCGTGCGTCAGCGATTTGCCGTGAGCCGCTATCCACGATTTCCCGCATCTCAGCGAAACTTGCCACCTTCCCGGCGTCGAATTTGTCGACGAACGCCGAGGGTGCGATCCTGGTTACCGCGTCGGTGACGGGCCGGCCCGCCGCTTTCCAATTGTCGAAGCCACCATCGAGCACAAACACCTTCTTCGCACCCATCGTGCGGAACATCCACCAGACGCGTGGCGAGGTGTACATGCCCGGGCCGTCATAGACGACAATCGTATCGTCATTGGTGATCCCCATGCTGCTTACAGCCGCCGCGAACGCCTCCGGCTTTGGCAAGGTATGCGGCAGAGGCGAATCGGGATCGGAGACCTGCTCATGGTCGAAGAAGACGGCGCCCGGTATATGCGCCGAGTCATACTCGGCCTTGGCATCGCGATTCTGGAAAGGAAAATACCAGGATGCGTCGAGGATACTAAGCCCGGGTTGGCCCAGGCGCTCCTGAAGCCAATCCGGCGAAACGACATAGGCGCTTTTTTCAGACACGTTCACTCTCCCTCGGGCAAGGTTCCAAACCGGATGCGGAAACGTCGGTTTTCCTTGCCCTTCTTTTCGATTTTTCCGATATGAATTGGCCCTACTTCGCCGGTGGTCGCGACGTGCGTTCCGCCGCAGGGCTGCGAGTCGATAGAAGCATCCTTGCCGATGCAAACGAGCCTGATACGCCCCGTTCCCATGGGCGGGCGAACATTCTTTGACTTGATCAACCCCGGATTGGCCGCCAATTCGTCGTCAGTGATCCAGCGGGTGAAAACCGGATGGTTGGCGTTGACCAATTCCATCAGCTTTTCCGTCACGCCTTCACGGGTGACGCCCGCCTCTGGCAGGTCGAAATCGACCCGGCTGTCCTCTTCGCTTACGGCGGCGCCGGTAATCGGAAACGGACAGACGACGCTCAGGAGGTGGCAGGCCGTGTGCATGCGCATAAGCCTGTAGCGGCGGTCCCAATCAATGCGAAGCAGCAGTTTCTCGCCGATTTCAGGCATGGACTGGTCCGGCGCGGGCACATGGATGATCTCATCCTTGGTTTCGCCGGTAACCGTTGCGGCAATGGCGATGTTCGTACCATCCGCCCTGATTAGAACGCCGGTATCGCCCGGTTGGCCGCCCGAGGTGGCATAGAATACCGTGCGATCCGTGAGGATGCCGCCACGCTCGTTGATGCCAAGAACCGTCGCCTCTATTTCCTTGAGGTACGAATCATCGCGAAACAGAATCGTCGTATCGTAGGCCATGTCAGCTCTGGTTCTCGAATGGAACGGGATTATTGGTCGTGGTCTCCATCCAGGCCGGCACCGGCAGGTCCTTGGAGCGTAGAAATTCAGGGTTGAACATTTTCGATTGATAGCGGTTACCATAGTCGCAGAGAACCGTGACGATGATATGCTCGGGCCCAAGGTCGCGGGCCATGCGGATAGCACCGGCGATATTGATCCCCGATGAGCCTCCGAGGCAAAGCCCTTCTTCCTGCACCAAATCGAAGACAACTTCGAGGGCTTCCGCATCGGAGATCTGGTAGGAAAAGTCAGGCGTGAAGCCTTCAAGATTTGCAGTTACGCGCCCCTGCCCTATCCCTTCAGTGATCGAGCTGCCCTCGGCCTTGAACTCGCCGGTCGTGTAGTAGGAATAGAGCGCCGCTCCGAACGGATCGGCGAGGCCGATCTTGATTGACGGGTCGCGTCCCTTCAGCCCTTCGGCGACGCCGGCAAGCGTGCCGCCCGATCCAACGGCGCAGATGAACGCGTCGACCTTGCCATTTGTGTCGCGCCAGATCTCCGGTGCGGTCGTTTCAAAATGCGCCTGCCGGTTAATCACATTATCGAACTGGTTGGCCCAGATAGCGCCGTTTGGCTCGGTTCTCGCCATCTGTTCGGCCAGCCGACCGGAGACTTTCACGTAATTATTCGGATTGCGGTAAGGTACTGCCGGTACTTCAACGAGTTCTGCGCCAAGTAGCCGGAGCGCGTCCTTTTTCTCCTGGCTCTGTGTCTCAGGGATGACGATAACCGTGCGGTAGCCGAGGGCCTTGGCGACCATGGTCAGCCCGATCCCGGTATTGCCGGCCGTACCTTCGACGATCACGCCGCCCGGGCGAAGCAGGCCGCACCTTTCCGCATCGCGAATGATGTAAAGAGCCGCACGATCCTTCACCGATTGCCCTGGATTGAGGAATTCCGCCTTGCCGTAGATTTCGCAGCCAGTGAGATCCGAGGCTTTCTTGAGGCGGATGAGCGGCGTGTCGCCGATAGCATCGATCACTGAATTCAGCATGGCACAAGTCCTTCATTCTGCAGGGCTAGAACCTATTTGGCCGGAGCGAGGCGTTCAAGCGCAGAATTGCGTGAGCGACGTGAATTGTCGAATTCGTGCTGGAGAGCGTCACGAAAAAGAACGGCCGCCGGCATGGGAATGCCGGCGGCCGCTAAGCGTGCAAGGGATTATTTTCAGGCCGCCTTGGCGCCAAAGCTGCGGCGCTTGTTGCGTCTGAACGGGCGTTTCTGTGCCGGAGCCCCGCCATCATTGCTCCAGACCTTTTCGCCGCGTGCTTCACGCGGCTTACCGGACGATTGACCGCGATGCGGCTTCTTGCCGGGAGCCCCATTGCCGCCTTCACGGCGTGCCGGGCGCTGGTCGCTGTTGGCGGCACGAGCCGGCAGGCTTGAAAGGTCAATAGGCGAATCGGCCATGGGCAATCGCATGCGCGTCACGCGTTCGACCGCCTTCAGCTTTACGCTTTCTTCAGCCGGATCATAAAGCGTGATGGCCGAACCCGATGCGCCGTTACGCCCGGTGCGGCCAATACGGTGCACGTAGCTCTCAGGCTCATCCGGAAGGTCGAAATTGATGACATGACTGATGCCTACAACGTCGATGCCCCGCGCCGCGATATCGGTTGCAACGAGGATGCGGACAGACCCGTCCTTGAAGCCATTCAAGGCCCGCTGGCGCGCATTCTGCGACTTGTTGCCGTGAATGGCGGCCACATCATAGCCGTCCTTTTCGAGAACCCGCGTCACGGCATCGGCGCCGTGTTTCGTACGGGTGAAGACGATGACCGAAGCCAGCTTCTCGTCTTTCAGCATTGCCGAAAGAACCTGCTTCTTCTGCTTCGTCGGCATGGCATGCACCACCTGCTTGATTTCGGCAGCCGTCGTGCCCTGCGGCGCAACCTCTACACGAACCGGATCGCGCAGCAGACCCTGGGCCAAGGCGGCGACTTCCTGCGGCATCGTTGCCGAGAACAAGGCCGTCTGGCGGTCGCGATGCGTGCCTTTGGCGATGCGCTTCACATCGTTGATGAAGCCCATGTCGAGCATGCGGTCGGCTTCGTCGAGCACGAGCCAGCGCGTCTCGGAGAGATCGACGCAGTTTTCGCGCACGAGATCGGTCAAGCGGCCCGGCGTCGCGATAAGCACGTCAACACCTGGCTGCATCTTCTTGATCTGCGACATGCGCGAAACGCCACCGAGAACGAGCGCAGTCGAGATATGCGCACCCTTTGACAGCTTGCGGATCGTTTCCTCGATCTGCACGGCAAGTTCACGGGTCGGGGCAAGGATGAGGGCGCGGGCAGTCTTGCCCTTGCGCTTGTCACCGAGCCCCATGATCTTCTGCAGGATCGGCAGGCTGAAGGCAGCCGTCTTGCCGGAACCCGTCTGTGCGATGCCAAGAATGTCCTTACCGGCAACCTGTGCCGGTATTGCCTGTTCCTGGATTGGTTTCGGCTCTGCCATGCCGGCCGCTTCCACGGCCTTTAGCAGGACGGCATTCAGGCCCAACGCGGCAAAGCCGTTAGTTTCTAGAGTGTTCAATTCAATCTTCTTTCATTGACCGGCGCGATTCCTCGCGGGTCACAAACGCATCGCAGGGCGCAACCCGCATGCAAAATTTATGGATATACGACGAGACGCGAAGGGTACAACCGCCCCTATAGGGCGAGCCCATGCGACTTGCGCAGCCGTGCCCATCACCGTGTGCGAATGGGACTGAAGACGCCACAAGTCCAAATTCTGGAAGACCGGATTGCCCGGCCCAAGCGCCTGGACCGCATATGGGCCTTATCGCGCCAAAATGCAAACGAATTATTGTGCGACGCAAAATCCGGATGTGCTACGGGGAGTTAGCCGGCAAGGGAAAGCGGTTGAATCGCCCGCCTGTCGTGAAGGTTGCGCGCGTAGAGCGCAGCGATGAGATCGGATTGGGTAACGATACCCAATACCCGGCCCTGCGGATCGGCAACTGGCAAATGATGCAGCCCGCCATCAGCCATGGCCGGGACAAGTTCGGTTACGAGTGTATCGGGCGCAACAAATTGCACGGGTGCAGTCATGATGTCCGCCACCACGCGCGGTGGCTTTTGCGCAACGCCGACTATGCTGCCGATTTTTCCCACGATTCCTGGCCAACGCCCACTGGATGGCCAGGCGGCGCGCTGCATGAAATCCGTCTGCGTCACAATGCCAATGAGCTTGCGCTCGAGATTTACGACGGGCAGTGCCTTGATCCGGTGTTGGCGCAGAAGTGAAAACGCACGTCGCACCGATGTCTCCGGCCCAACGCTGACGACATCGCTGGACATGATCTCTTCACAGCGTATCTCGCCAAAGCGGCGGTGATAGGCATGCATCTGCGCCTTGTGCAGAATTGAACCAAGATCATCCGGGCTTACGTCAATCAGTTCGTCATACTGGCCAAGGGCGAAGTGAAGATCGCCGGGCGCAAATCCAATTCGCTCTGACGGGATAGGATCGGCGGTGTTGTGGATGTTCTTGCCTGCCGGCTGCGCCAAATGCGGATAACGCCGGCCGGTCAAGTTGTTGAAGACGATGGCGATGACGAGGAGCAGGAGTGAATTCAGTCCCACCGGCCAGATGACGAAGCCATAGCCAAGATCGTGGACGACCTGCCCGCCCAACACGGCGGTGAGCGCAACCGCTCCGCTCGGCGGATGAAGTGATTTCGTCAGCATCATGACGGCAATCGACGCGCCAATGGCGGCCGCCGATGCAATGACGAGATCAGGGATAAAGATCGCGCAGGTCACGCCGATCAGGCAGGAAAGAACATTGCCGCACAAAATTGACCAGGGCTGCGCCAGAGGACTCGATGGTACCGCGAACAGGAGGACTGCCGAGGCCCCCATCGGAGCGATGAGCAAAGGGACGCTTGACGTCGGGCCGAGTGCCGCCTCGCTGACGATGCCCGTTGCAAAGATCCCAAGAAATGCACCGACGCAGGCCCGAAAACGCTCCATGCGGCTCACCGGGGCAAGCGCAGGCAGCAATCGCGTCAAATAATCGACCAGGGCATTCATCGGGGTTTAGGATCCAGCATCAGGCGCCATTGCGGTAGGCGATAGCCGGTCGATCGAACGCTGGCAAAGGATAAGTTTCCGTGTCCGCCTCGTCGGGTAGAAAATCTATCCAGCTACCGGGCTACCGGGCGAAGCGTTTGGCGCCGCCGACGCAGGCGATAACGCCGACGGTTGCGAGAATCATCGGCCAGCCCACCTGCTCGCCGAGCAATGTCGCGGCAAGGACCAGTCCAAAAAAGGGCTGCAATAGCTGCAGTTGGCCGACTGCCGCGATACCGCCCTGTGCCAGACCGCGATACCAGAAGATAAAGCCGATCAGCATCGAGAACAGCGAAACATAGAATAGGCCGAACCAGGCCGGCCGGCTGATATCCTGCCATTCGCCCGGCATCATATAGAACGTCAGCGGCAACATGACCGGCAGGGAAATGACCAGCGCCCAGCAGATGACCTGCCAGCCGCCGAGTCGCCGCGACAGACGCGCCCCTTCGGCATAGCCGAGACCGCACACGACGATTGCCGTAAACATCAAAAGATCACCGACAAGCGACACCGAAACGTTCTGAGTCAGGGCGAAGCCGACAACGAGCATGCTGCCAAGGCAGGAAAACAGCCAGAACAACGGCCGCACATGCTCGCCGCCGCGCCAAACCGCAAAGATCGCGGTTGCGAGCGGCAAAAGGCCGACAAAGACGATCGAATGTGCGGAGGTTACATGACGAAGTGCCAGCGCGGTCAACAGCGGAAAGCCGACGACGACCCCAAGGGCTGTCACAACAAGCGACACAAGATCGGCCTTGTCGGGGCGCTTTTCGCGAAACGCGAGTAGCAGCGCGATCCCTAGCAAGGCCGCAATGGTGGCACGGGCACCCGTTAGGAAGATCGGGTCGAAACCTGATACGGCAGCCCGCGTCGCCGGCAACGATCCGCTGAAGATGAGTACGCCGACGAAGCCGTTGAGCCAGCCGCTCGCTACCTTGTCCATGTTGATTCCCACTACAGAATTTGTGCGAACTTTCTGGCGTCTGCGGGATGGATTTTCCAGATACGGTCCAGTACAATTTTCTTAAACTGTAATGGATGCAAGAGCAGTACAGATGATGAAAGACTATCCGCAACATTCAGCCCTGGAAGGAACGCTGGTCGAACGCGTCATGACCGAGATCCGCCAGCGCGTGGCGCGCCGCGCGCTCGTCCCCGGAGCCAAGCTGCCATCGATCCGCGGCCTCGCGACAACGATGGGCGTTTCCAAATCCACGGTCGTCGAGGCCTATGACCGACTGACGGCTGAAGGTGCCATCCGGTCGCGAAGGGGAGCCGGCTTTTATGTTGCCGGCCATCTGCCGCCACTGAACCTCGCGGAAATCGGTCCGCGGCTCGACCGGGCCATAGATCCGCTCTGGGTGTCGCGCATGTCTCTGGAGGCGAGCGTGGATGTAGCAATGCCCGGCTGTGGCTGGCTGCCCGCCACGTGGATGCCGGAGGACGGCATTCGCCGGGCGCTGCGCATGCTGGCGCGGGGAGACACGGCTGCCCTCACCGATTACGCCTCGCCTCTCGGGCTACATCCGCTTCGGCAACTGCTTTCGCGCCGTTTGGCCGACCATGGCATCGAGGCTGCGCCTGATCAGATCATGCTGACCGAATCAGGCACGCAGGCGATTGATCTCATTTGCCGATTCCTTATCGAACCAGGCGATGCCGTGATTGTCGACGATCCGTGTTACTTCAATTTTCACGCCCTTCTGAAGGCGCACCGAGCAAACATCATTAGTGTGCCTTATACGCCATTTGGCCCGGACCTCGAACTCTTCGCCACAGCCCTCGGGACGAACAGGCCGCGTCTCTACATCACCAACTCGGCATTGCATAATCCAACCGGCGCCACCCTATCGCCGGTGATTGCCCATCGCCTCCTGAAACTTGCCGAGCAACACGACCTGACGATCATCGAGGATGATATCTTTGCCGATTTCGAGCAGGAACCTGCCCCTCGCCTCGCAGCTTTTGACGGTCTTGAAAGGGTAATCCATATGGGCAGTTTCTCGAAGTCTCTGTCGGCGTCGGTGCGCTGCGGATTCATCGCTGCGCGGGGCGACTGGATAGAGGGCCTGGTGGACATGCGTGTCGCGACATCGTTCGGCGCCGGCCGCATCTCTGCCGAGCTTGTATTGCTGATGCTCAAGGACGCCGGCTACCGCAAGCACGTCGATGCGCTGCGAACCCGCCTTGCCCGCAGCATGGGTGACACCGTATTCCGGCTGAAATCCATGGGGATCACGCCCTGGATTGAACCCCGCAACGGCATGTTCGTCTGGTGCCGGCTGCCACAAGGCGTCGATGCCGCGGCGGTCGCACGGTACGGGCTCAAGGAAGGTGTCATCTTTGCTCCCGGGCAGGTGTTCAGCCCCTCGCCTGACGCAAACAGCTATATGCGCTTCAATGTGGCTCAGTGTTCCGATCCGCGCATTTTCCGCGTTCTGGAAGATGCGATCAGACCGAGTCAGATGGCGGCAGCCATCTCCTGAAGTGTCAAAACCGTGCGCCAGTTGCGCGCGGTCAGCGGAACCTTCAGCACCTTGTCGAGCGCATCGGCCAGCTTCGACGTGCCGAAGCCGTCGGGCGTATAAAGGTAGAGCACCCGATTTCTCAAGGTAAAACTCTCGGCGCCGCGGGCCCTGTTTTCGAACTCCGACAGGGCAGCGTCTGTCGGATCATCGTTGAGGATGACGGCATGGAGCGATTTCGGATTTTCCTTTGCTTGCGGATAGGGGTTCTTCGCCACCAAGTCCATTCATCGATACTACGGACGGAAACTCGCGATTCGAGACCAAACGCTTTGGGAAAGACACCGGCAATGGTCACCTGGATGCGCCCAGCCGTTTGGCTCGACTTGAATACGACGTTGCCGCTCTGGATGTAGGTTTTCACGTCAGAGAGGCCGACGCTCTCAAGCAAATTGCGCAGCGTCTCCATCTTGACGACTTTGTTGCCGCCGACATTGATCCCGCGAAACAGCGCGATATAAGCCGTCATTTCGTATTCCCCTCCAGTCGCTCGGCCAGTTCCCCCAATTTAAGCACTGTATTCCAGTTGCGGGCCGTCGCGATGACCCGCAGTGTCGATTCGATCTTGCCGTGCAGCTTCGATTGCGATGCCCCCTGCGGCGGATAATAATAAAGCACTTTGCCGACAACCATGAATTGTTCGGGGAGGCCGACCGCTTTCCGTTCGAGCGCATTCACCGCTTCGCTATCGGGTTCCTTCTCCAGAACAAATGCATGAAGTTTGTTGCCCTCGGCCGCGCGCTCTGGAAAGGGATTGGCCGCGATCAACCCTGACCATTCCTCCCTGCTCAGGATCATGATTGCCTTGGCGAAACCGAACTTTTCCAAGGTGATAGCCGCCACTCTTTGCAATATGGTTTGTCGCGCCGAATCTGATACCAATACGACATTGCCCGTATTGATATACGTAGCGACCTCGGTGAACCCCGCATCGACCAGCGCGTCCTTCAGCGGCTTTACCGGCAGCAACGTCGCCCCGCCAACACCACGGAACAGGACGATATAGGTCGGCATCAGATGATCAGCCCAGCGATCGCATCGTTGTCGGTGATATCCTGATAGGCCCAGCCTGCCTCGTCGAAGCGTTTGAACAGAATGTCGAAATTGACCTTGTTCTTGGTTTCGATCCCGATGAGCACCGAACCGAAATTGCGCGCTGATTTCTTTAAGTATTCGAAACGCGCGACATCGTCCTCCGGTCCGAGCAGATCAAGGAACGAGCGCAATGCGCCAGGCCGCTGCGGAAAGCGGAAGATGAAATATTTCTTCAGCCCCTCATAGCGGAGCGAGCGTTCCTTCAGTTCCGGAAGCCGCTCAAAGTCGAAATTGCTGCCCGAAACGACAAGGATAATACGTTTGCCCTTGATTTCGCTCTTCTTGAAATCCTTGAGGGAGTCGATGGCAAGTGCACCCGCCGGCTCAAGCACGATGCCTTCGATATTGAGCATTTCAAGGATGGTGGAACTCAGACGATTCTCCGGAATCAACATCACAGAGTCTGCCGTGAAGCTCTTGAGAATCTTGAAATTTTCCCTTCCTATCTCCGCCACCGCAGCGCCATCGACAAAAGTGTCGACGGTATCGAGCTTGACGCGTTTGCCCGCCTCGAGGCTGCGCTTGAGGCTTGGCGCGCCGGCAGGCTCGACAAATCGAAAGCGTGTTTCCCAGCCGAGTTCGCTAAGATACCGCGTGACGCCCCCCGATAAACCACCCCCGCCAACGGGAAGGATCATCAAATCCGGCTTGCGCTTGTCCGGCAGCTGCGCCGCGATCTCATGGGCGACTGTGGCCTGCCCCGTGATAATGTCGTTATGGTCGAATGGCGGCACCATGACTGCGCCGGTCTCGGCGGCATAATCCTGTGCGGCGGAATAGCATTGGTCGAATATATCGCCGACGAGACGGATCTCGATGAACTCGCCGCCAAAAGTACGCGTCTTGTCGATCTTCTGCTGCGGTGTCGTAACCGGCATGAAGACCACGCCCTTCTTGGCGAAGTTTCGGCAGATAAAGGCAAAACCCTGGGCATGATTGCCGGCCGAGGCGCATACGAAACTCGTATTCTCGTCTTTGTGCTCGGTGAGATAATGCGAAATGAAGTTGAACGCGCCTCTGATTTTATAGGAACGAACGGGCGACAGGTCTTCGCGTTTCAGCCAAATCTGCGCGCCATACTTATGGGAGAGATAGTGATTAAGCTGTAGTGGCGTTTCTGGAAACAAGGCGCGCATTTTTTCCGCCGCGCGCTCCACGGCCTTGATGAATGCAGTCATAGGAACAGGTCAACCTTCTCGAATGTCCTGACATCGATAATGCCGACATCGGAAATGCGCAATTCCGGTATGACCACGAGCGCCAGCAACGAGTGCTGCATATAGGCATTGTTGAGGCTGCAGCCCATGGCACGCATTGCATTGACCAGTTTGTCGGCCTGTTGCGCGACGACCTCGGCCCGCTGGTCCGACATCAGGCCGGCAATCGGCATTTCCACCAGCGCAAGCTCACGCCCCTTGGAAAAGAGCACCACGCCCCCTCCGACCTGGCCGAGTCGATTGGCGGCCTTGGCCATGTCGTCCTTGTTCGTGCCGACGACGATCATATGGTGGCTGTCATGCGCGACAGTCGAGGCCATGGCGCAATCGAGCGTATAGCCGAAGCCCGAAACAAAGCCGTTGACCACCGCTCCTGTCCCACGGTGGCGTTCGACAAGTGCGATCTGGCAAACATCGTTGCGCCGGTCCATGTGAACGATCCCGTCCGAAACCGTAAGATCGGCCTCGAGCGCCCGTGTCGGCGCCTGATTTTCGATGACACCGATCACCCGCGCCGTGACGTGTTTTGCGGGTTTTGGCGCCTTGATATCAAAGTCCTTTGCCGTGAGTTTCTTGCCGAGCTTGATCGTGTTCTTCGCGAACGAGGGATAGTTGTAGGGTGGAATTTCTGCGACGAGCTTGCCTTTTTCCGCTACATGGTTGCCCCGGGCGTAAACCCGGTCGATCGTCAGGTTGGCAAGGTCGGATACGATCAGGAAGTCCGCCAATCGGCCGGGCGTGATCGACCCGATTTCACGCTCAAGGCGGAAGTGCTGCGCGGTATTCAACGTCGCCATCTGGATCGCCGTCACCGGCTTCAAACCCTGTGCGATCGCATGACGGACAACGCGATCCATGTGTCCTTCATGCACGAGCGTTCCGGAATGGCTGTCATCGGTACAAAGGATGAAGTTCCGCGGATCGAGCCCCTGCTCTGTAACAGCCTTGATCTGGCTGGCAACGTCGTACCAGGCCGATCCAAGCCGCAACATTGCCCGCATGCCTTGACGCACGCGGGCGATCGCATCGTCCATTCGCGTGCCTTCGTGGTCGTCTTCGGGGCCTCCGGCAACATAACCGTGGAACGCTCGTCCAAGCTCCGGCGACGCGAAATGACCGCCGACGGTCTTGCCGGCATTCATGGTCGCATCGATCCCGCCGCGCATCGTGGCGTTGTTATTGGCAACGCCCGGGAAATTCATTACCTCGCCGAGCCCGATGATATTCGGCCACGTCATCGCCTCGGCAATATCGCGCGGACTGATCGAGGCGCCGGCATTTTCCAGCCCGGGGGCAGAGGGAACGCAGCTCGGCATCTGTACATGGACATTGATTGGCATGGCGAGCGCTTCATCATGCATCAGGCGCACCCCCTCCAGCCCAAGCACGTTGGCAATTTCGTGCGGGTCGATGAACATGGATGTGGTGCCGTGGGGAATTACCGCGCGGGTGAATTCCGTTACCGTGACCATCCCGCTTTCGACGTGCATGTGCGCATCGCACAGGCCCGGCACGAGGTAACGTCCGCCCGCGTCGACGACCTTCGTCTTCGGTCCGATACAGTGCTCCACTCCATGCCCGACAAACGCAAAGCGACCCGCGGCGACCGCAATGTCCATGCCCGCTATGATCTCGCCGGAATAGACGCTGACGAGGCGACCATTGCGCACCACGAGATCGGCATGTTTTCGCCCCATCGCGACGTCCACCAGCAAAGCTGCCGATTCCGTCCAGGACTTGGGTTTGGCACCGCGATTTGCCTGTTTGACCATTAAACTGCCTCTGCTGCATTGGAGGGTGGGAACAACCTATACCTAAAGACTAAGCGATGCTGGGGTTGTTCACAGTCGATCGGTCAAAAATATTCACGAACCCCATGAATTGCTTGACATACCCGCCGTGGTTTCGTCCGATAGAATCGGATGCTACGCGCCGAAAGCGATGCTGCCAATATCGGGAGGAGAAAGATATTGGTGAAAGATATCAGCAACCTCGAGCGCCATGGTTCGTTACGCAATATTCGAGATATCGTCTGGGAGGGAAATTGATGCAGAAACTGTTTTATTCGCTGGCTGCTACGGCAGCTTTTGCCCTTGTCGCCAGCGGGGCCAATGCCGCCGGCTATCCCGAGCGCAGCATTACCATGGTTGTGCCATTTGCGGCGGGCGGCCCGACGGACACGGTCACGCGCCTTGTCGCCGAATCTATGTCGAAGGATCTCGGACAACAGATCATCGTTGAGAATGTAGGCGGCGCCGGTGGTACGCTCGGTGCTTCGCAGGTCGCCAAGGCCGACCCTGACGGCTACACCCTCTTGCTGCATCACATCGGCATGGCGACCAGCGCCACGCTTTATCGCAAATTGCCCTACGACACGCTCAATGCGTTCGAATATGTCGGCCTCGTTACCGACGTTCCGATGACGATCATCGCCAAGAAGGACTTCGAACCCACCGACATGAAAGGCCTCGTCGAATATGTAAAGGCGAATGCTGACAAGATTACACTTGCGAATGCAGGTATCGGCGCGGCTTCACACCTTTGCGGCATGCTGTTCATGAGTGAAATCAAGACGTCGCTCGTTACGGTCCCCTACAAGGGAACGGGACCGGCGATGACCGACCTTCTCGGCGGCCAGGTCGACCTGATGTGCGACCAGACGACCAACACCACGAAGCAGATCAAGGGCAGTACTGTCAAAGCCTATGCGGTGACTTCGGCAAAGCGTCTCGATGCTCTTCCCGATCTGCCGACGGTCGCAGAAGCTGGGCTGCCGGGCATGCAGGTCGGCATCTGGCACGGCATCTACGCGCCAAAGGGAACTCCGGCGGAGGTCACCCAGAAACTGTCTGCGTCTCTGCAGAAGGCTTTGAAGGACCCGAACGTTGTCGCTCGCTTCGCAGAACTCGGCACGGTGCCGGTTACGGATGCCGAGGCCACTCCCGATGGGCTGAAGTCGAAGCTTGAAAGCGAAGTTACGCGCTGGAAGCCCATCATTGAAGCGGCCGGGCAATACGCCGACTAAGCTATTTTGCCGGTTCGGGATTGTTGAAGACCACGAACCGGCAAAATGATGAATAATGCTACGGCATTGGGGGGTAAATGAAATCCTTGACCTTCAGTATGCGCGACCTGATTTGTGGGCTGTTTTTCATCGCGGTCGGTCTCTTCTTTGCCATTCAGGCGTACGGGCTCGATATCGGTACGGCATTTAAGATGGGCCCGGGCTACTTCCCCTTGGTGCTTGCCGGCTTGCTCGTCATCTTCGGGATCATCGTTATTATCCAGGGCACTCAGGTCGAGCATGAGCCGATGGGACCGATTGCCTGGCGTGGTATGCTCTTCATCCTTCCTGCTCCCATTCTCTTCGGCCTCACGGTGCGCGGCCTCGGCTTCGTGCCCTCCTTGTTCCTGGCTGGCATGCTTGCTGCCTTTGCCAGTTCCAAAATGCGGCCCGGCACCGCGCTCCTTCTGGTGGGCGGACTAACGCTCTTTTCCGTCATCGTCTTCAGTTACGCTCTCGGCCTGCCCTTCCGGCGCTTCGGCCCTTGGCTAGGGCAGTGAGGTCGGCATGGAACTCCTTGATAATCTCACGCTCGGCTTCGTAACCGCGGGACATCCGTGGAACCTCTTGTTCTGCCTGATCGGCGTCATCCTCGGCACGCTGATCGGCGTATTGCCCGGCATTGGCGCGACGGCGACGATCGCCATGCTCCTGCCGCTCACATTCCAGTTGGAGCCAGTCTCCTCGCTCATCATGCTGGCCGGCATTTATTACGGCGCTCAGTATGGCGGATCGACCACGGCGATCCTGATCAACATGCCGGGTGAATCGTCCTCGGCCGTCACCGCCATCGACGGTTATCAAATGGCCCGCAAGGGGCGTGCTGGCGCGGCGCTCGCCATCGCCGCAATCGGCTCGTTCTTTGCGGGAACTGTCTCGACGGTTCTTGTCGCCGTGTTCGCCCCGCCACTGACCGCCGTGGCGCTGCAATTCGGTTCGGCCGAATATTTTTCGCTGATGATCGTCGGGCTTGTCTCGTCGATTGCGCTTGCCCACGGCTCGGTCGTCAAGGCGCTCGGAATGGTGGTTCTCGGCCTCCTGCTCGGCCTCGTCGGCACTGATATCTATACCGGTACGCCAAGGTTCAACCTCGGCATCCTCGAGCTTTCCGACGGCCTCAACTTCGTGGCGCTCGCCGTCGGCGTCTTCGGCATCGCCGAAATCCTGCGCAATCTTGAAAACGAACATGACCGCGACGTGATGATCAAAAAGGTCAGCAACCTCTGGCCGACGCGGGAAGACTGGAAGGCAATGGCCGCGCCGATCCTCCGGGGGACTGCAATTGGATCAGCTCTTGGTATCCTGCCGGGCGGCGGCGCGATTCTCGCTTCCTTCGCGTCCTATACTGTCGAAAAGCGCATCTCGAAGACGCCCAAGGAATTCGGCAAAGGTGCAATTGCCGGCGTTGCGGGGCCCGAATCGGCCAATAATGCCGGCGCACAGACTTCATTTATCCCGATGCTTACCCTCGGCATCCCCGCCAATCCGGTCATGGCTCTCATGATCGGCGCAATGATTATCCAAGGTATTGTTCCGGGCCCGAATGTCGCCACGGAACAGCCGGCGCTTTTCTGGGGCATCATCGCATCGATGTGGATCGGCAACCTCATGCTAATCCTGCTCAACCTGCCGATGATCGGGCTGTGGGTGAAGCTCCTGACAATCCCATACTACATGCTGTTTCCGGCGATCATCGTGTTCTGCTCGATCGGCGTTTACAGCGTCAATTCCAATGTATTCGATCTCTATGCCGTCGCGTTCTTCGGACTGCTCGGCTACGGACTGTCGAAACTCCGCTGCGAACCCGCGCCCCTGCTGCTTGGCTTCGTGCTCGGACCGCTCCTCGAAGAGCATCTCAGACGTGCCATGATCATGTCGCGCGGCGACCCGACGACGTTCTTGACGAGGCCAATCAGCTTGACACTTCTGATTCTTGCGGCCGCTGTCCTCGTCATTGTGCTCTTGCCTAGCATACGCAAGAAGCGCGACGAGGTCTTCGTCGAAGATTAGGCACTAGGGCGCGGACCCATTATCGCCATGGGTTATCGCGCCCTACCAATCGATCAGTAGTCCCAGAAGATCGGCACCCAACGAAAGGCGTCGCCCTCGGCCGCCACATGGCCGATGGATGGGAACGGCAGGTGAGTGGCCACCAGCAGCTCGCCGCTCGCCGACAGCTCCTTCAAAAGACGGACGCGGACGCGGGCTGCTTCCTCGGGATCATGTTCAAAGCCGTTGAACCAGTCGGGGTGCTCGAATCCCACAGCGAACACGGCGTCACCGGCGAACATCAGCCGGTCGCCGCCGGAGGCAAGGCGAACCACGCTGTGCCCGGGTGTGTGGCCGCCGGTGCGGGTGACGACCACACCCGGCGCAACCTCGTATTTCTCCTCAAACGTCCGCAGATTGCTGCGGTACTCTTCCGCGAACCGCTTGGCCGCCGCCCGAAGCGCGTCCGGGAACCCGTCCGGCATGGAGACGTGGGAGAAATCGGGGTGCGTCCAGAACTTGACCTCGGCTTCCGCCACGTGGATCCGCAGGTCCTTACGCAACTGCTCCTTCACCCCGTCGACGAGCAACATGCCAATGTGGTCCATGTGCATGTGGGTCAGGATCACGTCGGTCACGGACGCAAGCTCAATGCCGGCGGCATCCAGCCGATGGGCAAGCTGCCCGGCCCGCGGCAAGTTAAGGTTCGGGTCGTCGCCCAGACCGGCGTCGATGAGGATGGTCTTGCCGCCGCTTCGCACCACGACGACGTTCAGCCCCCAATCGAGCTTATCCGTCGGCAGGAAATTGTAGTCGAGCCAAGCCGCCCGGTCAGCCGGATCGGCGTTGTGGCCCAACATCTTGCCCGGCAACGGTAGTACCCCGTCGCTGACCACCATTACGTCAATCTCGCCGATCTTCAACGCGTAGCGCGACGGAACCAGCTCGTCGGGAACCGGTTTGACGGCGGGGTTCGAGGTCTGTTGTAGGTTCATGGCAGTCTCCTGTTGCTTGTGTCTGCTGACCGCCGCCTTACACGCGGCATCACGACGCTACGTTGAGGCGTAGTTGCGGACAATTGGGGTCCAGGACAGGCCGAGCCATACCGGAGTATAGGTCCTGCAATTCAGGTTGAGGGATCGAATAACCGGAACGGATGCGAGCGACCGCGCCGCGGCAACAGCTCTTCCAATGGCTATCGTTAGACCGGTATACCGTCGTGCGTCAGAAGCGGCTTCGGCTTCGAGCACACCATTCAGCGCTAGGGCTTCGCGGGACCGGGAACGAGGACGTAGCTTACGCCCTCTGTCCGTTCCGGATAATGCTTAAATCCCAACGAAATATGCCGCACGTCGGTGGGTGGTGGTGTTGCTATCCCGGCAGCGTTCATCAGAGCCATGACGGCAGGGTTGAGATCATTCCCGGACCACACGAAGAGCGCGGGAAATTTGATGCGGGCCGAGGCATTCGGCATTTCAATATGCACCGGGCTCAGCGACGTATCATAAAGGCGCAGGTTGCCGGGAAACTGGGGGCCGTCGGACACCACCGTCCGGTAATCGCCGTCGGCGCGCGTCACGGCGAACAGCTTCGCGTAATCGAGTTGACCGATCGAGGGCGTGTCTCCATCGCGAGCGTAAAGCATATTGATCGCGAGCCCCGGGATGGCGATGAGGCCACATATCGCCCCGACGACCGCAAACCGCTTCAACGGAACGTCGGAACGGATGAACCGATCAAGTAGGACCGCGAGGTACAATGGCGACAGGAACAGGATCGGCTGCAGCCAGCGATCCTTGACCTCCGCAGCGCCGCTGATCAGAACGCCGATGGCAACGCACGCGAGCGCAAACCATACTATCCGCGCCACCAGTTTTTCGCCGTCCGTCCAGGACGAGCGTGCGGTCACGCGATCGCCGCGGCCACGCCACCAGGCTATCCCGAAGAATGCCAGCGCAACGCCTGAAAAGAGCACACTGTTGAGGAATAGCTTCCATTCGCCGTGGAGGCGGCTGATGAACAATTGTCCCCCGGCGTTCATTTCAAACTTGTGCGAACGGGCGAGAAGGTTCTCCGTATGGGCTAACGCCCAAAGCCCCGTTGGCGTTACCGCTGCGGCAAATGCAAGAACGGCGGCGAGGCTTGGACGCGAAAGCAGAACCGAACGATAGTTTGGAATGGAAAAACCGGCCAAAATCAGTGCAATGAGGAGAAAACTTGCATTGAATTTTCCAAGAAGGCCCGCGGCAATTCCGAGCCCAAGCAACGCTGCCGAAAGCCATGACCGCGATTTCATGTGCCAGGCAAAGGCAAGAAAGGCCCAGGCGCAGCCCGTCGTTCCCCCGACGGAGTGGGTAAGCGTACGCTGCGATTCCCAGGAGATCTGCGGCAGCATGAACATGCCGAGCATGCCGGCGGCGGCAACCATCCGCGAGAGTCCGAGGAGCCGGGCCCCGAAATAGACGCTGGCGAACAGACTCGCCAGCATGCTGAACTTCACGAGATAGATCGTAAAAAGACTGATACCGAGGAAATCGCCGGCAATGCTGTTGATCCAGGTATAGAGAGGCGCCTGCGACCCGCCATACCCCCATTGCAAAGCACCGACATAGGCAAGTTGCTCGGCATCGTCGACCCCGGCGCCATTTGATATCATGGTCAGGAAAAACACCTGGAACGCAAAATAGCAGAGCACAAACAGCATCGCTGGATTGTTCGCGGCGAATGCCTTGATCCTGGTCGTCGTAGTTTGGGTCGCAATGGCCGGCATCGTCTTCTCTTGGCGTTGGAAGTGCCGCTTTTATGCGATGTTGGAATGCAAATCCACCCGCCACAGCCAGCTTCACGCAAGCGTGCATGACGAGCAGGAAACCGGTTTTCCTTGGCAAAGTAAGTTGCCCATATTATAAGTATCAACTCAAGTTGCATGACGCTAAATGGTGAGATGCTACTGCGATCTCCAAAGTTTTCTCATGGTCATCGACTGAGTAATGCATTCATTATATTTAACTTTCACTGGGACCGTGAGCTGGCCTTCTTACTTTGCTTGTCGAGGGGGATATTGTGCTGTACAGAAGCATCGTTATTATATCGCTCATTGCAAACACGCTTTGCGTTGGATTGTTAATTGGCAAGCAATCGGTGGAAGCGCAATCGTCCGCCTCCGGTGCGGTTCCACTCACGATTTCAACGATAGCTCATGTCTACCACGGAGCGGCTGTCGACGAGAATTTCAAAGTCATTCCGCTTGACCCTGCAGCGATCGAAAAAATTCAGAACTCCGTTCTCGATATCATCGCTGCGCCTCGTTCGACCAGCAATCTCGATGGTACTTTGGGTGCGAAAGTACCTCCCCTCCTGGGCTCCGAAGCGCAGAAAAAGGTACTCGAGTCTTTTGGAGACAAACGAGCTTACGGGATGTTGGCGCGACAGGCTCTCATTTACCAGAATATCGCACAGTTGCCGGCGGATGAGCGCACGATCTACCAAGAGCGCGTCAGCGTTGTTGAGCGAGCCCTCAGTCAGTTACCAGAAGTCCGCCGCGCAATGAGTGATCCAGATTTGTCTTCAAAAATGAAAGCCAATAACCTCGACCGCCCCCTCGGTGACCGGTCACGCCGTGCAAGAGAGACCTATATCCAGGATTGCATGACGAATAATGTGCCCATTCCGCCGGATTGGCCCGACGCCCGCTGGGTTGGTCATGGAAGACTGAATACGACCTTCGTCAACGTCCCGAATGGCGTCAGCACAGAGGTGTTTACGTATGAATCCCCGGGCGATCAGGGGCGTTGTTATGCTTTGCCGCGAAAGAATGCCGAAGGCGGATACGAAGCCTTGGGCGTCATTTGTCAAAGCAAGGAGACAGGCAAGGCTTGCTTCTGGGACAACATCGACGCCCTTGGCATTCCCATTACGGGTCAAGACATTACCTTCAAGATCGCTGATGTGCAGAACGGTTACAGTCTGGGTGAGAATTGTACGAATTGTCATCGTGGCCGGAATGTTTTCATGATCCATCCCGAGACACCGTTGGCAGATATCCGCGATCGAAACCCCCGAGCGCTACAGCCCCATAGGACAAGCGAACTGGGTAAATCCGCCGCCACTCTCTGCGCAAGGGGATGGAGCCTGTTCCGTCTGCCATGAAATCGCCGCGCCGGACGCCGCCTATTGCGGTCTCCTAAGGTCCGCCGCGGATGAGACGATGCCGCCCGGTCAAAATGCTGGATGGGACATCCATCGACGGAATACCGGGCGCATATAGACTTTCTCAAGAGCCGGTGCGGTGTGATGAGGTTTACAGCGGCGGTTTCCAACCGATGAATACCGATGGCATTGGAGTGGTGCGGACGGCGGGGGTCGAACCCGCATGACCATAGGCCGAGGGATTTTAAGTCCCTTGCGTCTACCAATTTCGCCACGTCCGCGCGCTTTGCTTTTCACCGGTTACGACGATTCAGTCAATCGTTGATTTGCCCCTCGCATACGTCCGCGCGATAGCACCCGCGCCACATTTTGAAATGGCTTGCCGCAAGGCCCTCGTACAATTACCGTCGCCGTCCGATAGGAGAATCTGATGTCGAACGAAGTCGTGACCGCCGCCATGCTTGCCATCGGCGATGAATTGCTCTCCGGCCGGACCAAGGACAAGAATATCGGCCATCTCGCCGATATTCTGACGGCAGCAGGCATTGACCTTGAGGAAGTGCGCATCGTGCCCGACGAGGAAGACCGCATCGTCGAGGCGCTGAACGCACTGCGCGCCCGCTATGACTATGTGTTTACCTCAGGCGGTATTGGTCCGACACACGACGACATCACGGCGGATGCGATCGCCAAGGCCTTCGGCGTGCCATGCGAACATGATGCGAAAGCCATGAAGATCATGGGCGACAACTATGCGGCACGCGGCATGGAGTTTACCGAGAGCCGCCAGCGCATGGCGCGTATGCCGCGCGGGTCGGCGCATATCGCCAATCCGGTTTCGACGGCGCCCGGCTTCAATATCGGCAACGTCTATGTCATGGCGGGTGTCCCGTCGGTTTTCCAGGCGATGCTCGACAACGTTCTGCCCACGCTTCGTGTCGGCAGGCAACTCTTGTCGCGCTCGGTGAATTGCCCGTTTGGTGAAGGAACGATCGCAACCGCTCTGCGCGATATCCAGGCCGCTCATCCCGATACGATCATAGGGTCCTATCCGAAATACGAAAACGACAGGTTCTCAACGGAACTGGTCATCCGGGCGCGCGACGAAGCAAAACTCGTTGCCGCCGAAACCGCGGTGAGAAAAATGGTTGAGGGGTTATCGGCGTCCGCTGTCGCACGCTGATACACATCGAATTGACGCTGTCTCCCGAAAAGGCAAAGAAATTCTTGTGTTTAAGGGGTATAATACGGTGAGATGCGCCGCATGGTGCAGCAAATGATGGAGACCACTATGGCATTTCGCACGATCATCGCATTCATTCGCAGCGAACGTGAAGCAAAGAGGGTGATCGATGCAGCGAGGTTGATAGCTTCGTCCAGTGAGCGCACGCATATTATCGGTCTTTATACGATCCCTTCCCCCATTGTTTATGCTGATCCCACCGGCTTTGCCGATACCACGCTCTTTGAAGCGCACGAACAACGCCACAAGGAAAACTCCGAGGCGATCACCAAGCTTTTCAATGCCGAGATGGCGCGCGGCAAGATCGGTCATGAATTTCGTATCGTACGCTCCGAGAGCAGCAGTCCCTCGGCCGGTGTAACCCAAAGTGCGCTGCGCGCCGATATCATCATCGCCGGCCAACCGGACCCGAACGATCCCGACAGCGTCAACGATGTCACTGACCCCCTGGTGATGGAAAGCGGACGCCCGGTACTGTTCGTTCCTTATAAGGGCACCATTCCCGAGAAAATCGACCATGTCGTGGTCGCCTTCAATGGCAAGCGTGAAGCATCCCGCGCCGCTTTCGATTCGTTGCCACTGCTCCTCAAGGCACACTCCGTTGACATTCTGTGGATCGATCCGAAGAAGCCGCTCGATCCGAATCTCGAGATCCCAGGTACGCCGCTATCCGACGCCCTGCGGCGTCACGGCGTCAATGTCATGCCGCACATCGTCGAATCGCACGGAGAGGCAACTGACAAGGTGCTGCGCCGGCGGATTGCTGAGACCAACGCCAATCTGTTCATCATGGGCGCCTATAGCCAATCGCGCCTGAAGGAATGGGTGTTCGGCGGCGTCACAAGTTCGATCATGGCGGACATGCCTTGCCTGACTCTTATGTCGCGCTAGCGGCCCGGCAACCCACATATTTCCCGCGCCTGCGTTGAACTGACCGCGCATGCCGCTTGCCATAGGCTGGCATTTGCCGCTATTGCGAAATGCATTCCTTGCGGATTTCCGCTATTTTGTATTCACCACCCTTATGGAGTGCGCGCCATGTCCCTGCCTGAAAAAGCCTTTCCGGTCTCCTGGGACCAGTTTCACCGGGACGCTCGGGCCCTCGCCTGGCGGGTCGCCGGCATGCAGCGGGAATGGCGCGCCATGGTCGCGATCACGCGCGGCGGACTCGTTCCGGCGGCGATCATCTGCCGCGAGCTCGGTATTCGCATGATCGAGACGGTCTGCATCGCGTCCTACCACGACTATGACGAGCAGGGAGAACTCAAGGTTCTAAAGGATGTTGATGCGCGTCTCCTGGAAAATGAGGGCGAAGGCATCCTTGTCGTCGATGACCTGACTGATACCGGCAAGACCGCGGCCATCGTCCGCTCGATGATGCCGAAGGCGCATTTCGCAACTGTCTATGCCAAGCCGAAGGGCCGCCCGCTCATCGATACATTTGTGACGGAAGTCTCACAGGATACCTGGATCTATTTCCCCTGGGATATGGGACTGACCTATCAGGAGCCGATTACCAAGGGCCATCGCGGCTGACTAGAGCCATCCGCTCTTGCGGAACCTCCAGAAAAGGATCAGGCAGGCGGACAGCATCAGCCCCATGATCCAATAATAGCCGTTGGGCGAGTCAAGCTCGGGCATATACTTGAAATTCATCCCATAGATGCCGGCAATTGCCGTCGGCACCGCCAGGATCGCCGCCCACGCGGCGAGGCGCTTCGAGATGATCGTCTCCTGGCTTTGGCCGACGAGCAGGCTGGCCTCGAAGGCGAAGGCGAGCACCTCGCGCAGGCCATCGATCTTCTCCTGAACTGTGCGCACATGATCGGTCACGTCGCGGAACAGCGGCTGCATCGCCGTCTGGATTTGCGGCAGGTCCGTATTGCTGAGACGCCCGCAGACATCGACCAGCGGACCGATGGCATTGCGTAGCCGCAGGAGATCCCGCCGCAGCATATAGAGGCGTTCGAGATCGCTGCTGGTCATCGGCTTCGTCAGGACGCGGTCTTCGATCGACTCGACCTCGTCATGGATCGCCTCGAGCACCGGCATGTAATTATCCACGATAAAATCGAGAATGGCGTAAAGGATAAAATCCTCACCCTTGGCGAGTGCATAGGGCGACGTTTCCCAATGCTGGCGGACGGCCGTGTAGGACGTTGAGGGACCATGGCGCACGCTGACCAGGTAGCCCTTGCCAAGAAAAACATGGGTCTCCCCGAAAGCCACCCGGTTGTCGATGAGCTGCGCGGTACGCGCCACGACGAAGATCGCGTCGCCGTATTGCTCGAGCTTTGGGCGCTGGTGCGCGTGTTCGGCATCCTCGATGGCAAGGCTGTGCAGGCCGAACTGGTTCTGCACCCGATGCAGCAGTTCGGCATCGGGCTCAAGGAGACCAATCCAGACCACATGTCCCTCCCGCTTGGCCCAACTGCCCGCTTCGTCGATCGGAATATCTGCAATACGCTTGCCGTTGGCGTAGACGCACGATGCGATGACGCTGGAACGCCCGCGGTCCGCAGCTGAAGCATGCGAATGAGGCAACTCTTCATTCTCGAAAGACGAACGTTGGGAGACCATTGCACCTCCGATCGTGTTGGACGAACAGAGTATCGCGTGTGGCGCACCCTTACCAGTTAACACTTGGTCGGGGCTTCATCATTCAGGGCTGCAAAATAATTCGCGGATTGTGAGATTTTTGCACTGCTGTTCAAAAAATCGTCACAAGTGGTGGTTAAGCAACTTCTGGTTGGGTGGAAACACTTGTGGATTTGAAGAATCGGTCCACATTAGTTGAAAATAATAAGACTAAAGTATGAGCGGAGCCTTGAACGTAACCTACTTGGACGAGATCGTGACCGACAAGCGAATTGAAATGCCAAATGGCAGAATTCGCCAAGTGGCAGCGCTTGTCTATCGCATCAAGAAGGACAAGACCGAAGTCTTGCTGGTTACGAGCCGCGGCACCGGCCGGTGGGTATTGCCAAAAGGTTGGCCGCAGGTCGGCAAGACATTTGCCCAATCCGCACGAACCGAAGCCTATGAGGAAGCCGGCGCGCGCGGCGAGATAGCACCTTTCTCGATCGGTACCTATACCTACAAGAAGAATGATATGTCCGAGGGCGAAAACGGCGACTTTGTCGTTGATGTCTTTCCCATGCATTTCTCTCGCCAGGAAAAGAACTGGCCGGAGCGCGGCGAACGCCGCATTGAATGGATGGGTGTCGACGAGGCCTCGCGCAGGGTCGACGAGCCGGAACTCCAAGCGCTGATTGCGAGTTTCGATCCTGATTTCGTCGCCACCCGCTAGCCTGCATCCTGGCCTTTTCCGATCCTGATCGATTGCGGCGCACGCGCAAGGTCCTCCACATGCGTGGTTTTTTCGCGAGGTTTCTCCCCGTTATCCACATATGTGACACACAAGATATTGCGGTCACAAATATGTAAAAAACTATGCCTTGACGCTCGCGCCCGAGTCACTTTTTATGGTCGACGGCGTTGCGTTGGTGGCGTGGCCGGCGTGTCTGTTACCGGTCTTTTTTCCAGTTTGTGCAGGGTTTTCCGCAGCTTGGCTTAGTTGGTCAAGTCGTTGGCGAAGCTCTGATCCAAGCGGGGAAACAGCAGCCCGCAATTGCAAATATTTGTTGGGTAAACGACGAGTTAACACAATATTTAGTGTTTACACGTAGATTGAATACCAGATAGTGTGAGCATCTCATCAACGATGAATCACACGACAGGCGTCAAAAAAGGGCCGCCAGGCCCGGAAATCAAGCGGGCGACCGCACCGATGACGGGTCGAGGAAAATCGACTGGCTTCAGAACCCTGGAGCCGGATAGGGCGGATTGTGTTCATAGGTGCGCATCTCTTCACACAGCGCCTCATGAACACTATATATAGAGACAAGGACGAGAGAGATGCGGATCGAACGGCGTTTTACCAAAGAGAACCAGTCAGCCTATGCGGACATCGAATTTCGCGTTGCGACGAGTGAGATCAAGAATCCGGATGGATCCGTTGTGTTCCGTCTTGAGAATATCGATGTTCCGGCCCAGTTCAGTCAGGTGGCCGCCGATATTCTGGCTCAGAAATATTTCCGCAAGGCAGGCGTGCCGGCCAAGCTGAAGAAGGTCGAAGAGAACGACGTTCCCTCCTGGCTGTGGCGCTCGGTTGCCGATGAAGAGGCGCTTTCTTCCCTTCCCGCCGATGTGCGCTACGGCTCGGAAATGGATGCACGACAGGTCTTCGATCGCCTCGCCGGCACGTGGACCTATTGGGGCTGGAAGGGCAAGTATTTCGACAGTGAGGCTGATGCCCTCGCCTTCCGCGACGAGCTTGCCTATATGCTCGCCACCCAGCGCGTCGCGCCGAATTCGCCGCAATGGTTCAATACCGGCCTGCATTGGGCCTATGGCATCGACGGTCCCGGCCAGGGCCATTATTACGTCGATCCGGACACCGGCAAGCTGACCAAATCCAAATCCGCTTATGAGCATCCCCAGCCGCATGCCTGCTTCATCCAGTCCGTCGCTGACGATCTCGTCAATGAAGGCGGCATCATGGATCTGTGGGTCCGCGAAGCGCGCCTGTTCAAATATGGTTCCGGCACCGGTTCCAACTTCTCGTACCTGCGCGGCGAAGGCGAAAAGCTTTCGGGCGGCGGCCGTTCATCCGGCCTGATGTCGTTCCTGAAGATCGGCGACCGCGCTGCTGGCGCCATCAAGTCCGGCGGCACCACGCGGCGCGCCGCCAAGATGGTGGTCGTTGATGTCGATCATCCGGATATCGAGGAATATATCGACTGGAAGGTGAAGGAAGAGCAGAAAGTCGCTGCACTTGTGACCGGATCGAAGATCGTCAGGCAGCACCTCACCGCAATCATGAAGGCCTGCGTGAATTGCGAGGCCGACAATGGCGATTGCTACGAACCGACCAAGAATCCCGCGCTGAAGCGCGAAATCAAGGCCGCAAAGAAGAATCAGGTTCCGGAAAATTATATCCAGCGGGTCATCCAGTTCGCCAAGCAGGGCTATACGGATATCGATTTCAAGACTTACGACACCGATTGGGATTCGGAAGCCTATCTTACCGTTGCCGGCCAGAACTCCAACAATTCCGTGTCGCTCAAGGATGAGTTCCTGCGCGCGGTCGAAGGCGATGGCAATTGGAACCTGACCGCTCGCAAGGACGGCAAGGTCATGAAGACGCTGAAAGCCCGCGATCTGTGGGAGAAGATCGGCTATGCCGCCTGGGCATCGGCTGATCCGGGGCTACATTTCAATACGACGATGAACGATTGGCACACCTGCCCCGCGGCTGGTCCGATCCGCGCGTCCAATCCGTGCTCCGAATACATGTTCCTCGATGACACGGCCTGCAACCTCGCTTCGATCAACCTTCTCACCTATCGCGGCAAGGACGGGAAGTTCGACGTCGTAGGCTATGAGCATACGGCGCGCCTCTGGACCATCGTCCTCGAAATCTCGGTGATGATGGCGCAGTTCCCGTCAAAGGAAATTGCCCGGCTCTCCTACGAATACCGTACCCTCGGCCTCGGCTATGCTAATATTGGCGGCCTGCTGATGACCTCCGGCATCCCCTATGACAGCGATGAAGGCCGCGCCATCGGCGGTGCCCTCACGGCAATCATGACCGGCATTGCCTATGCGACCTCTGCCGAGATGGCAAAGGAACTCGGCACTTTCCCGGGCTACGCGCCGAACGCCGCCAATATGCTGCGCGTGATCCGCAATCACCGCCGCGCCGCCCACGGGGAAACTCACGGGTACGAGGCGCTATCGGTGAACCCAGTCGCCCTGATTGCCTCGGACTGCCCGGACCAGGACCTGATTGCACATGCAAAATCCGCTTGGGACCAGGCATTGGCGCTCGGCGAAAAGCACGGCTACCGCAATGCCCAGGCAACCGTTATCGCGCCGACTGGCACCATCGGCCTTGTCATGGATTGCGACACGACCGGCATCGAACCGGATTTTGCCCTGGTGAAGTTCAAGAAGCTTGCCGGTGGCGGTTACTTCAAGATCATCAACCGCGCCGTACCGGAAGCCCTGCGCACGCTCGGATATACGGAGAGCCAGATTGCCGAGATCGAGGCCTATGCCGTCGGCCACGGCAATCTCAACCAGGCGCCTGGCATCAACCCCGGTTCGCTGAAGGCGAAGGGATTCACCGACGAGATCATCGCCACGCTGAATACTGCGCTGAAGTCGGCCTTCGATATCAAGTTCGCCTTCAACAAGTGGACGCTCGGTGAAGACTTTGCCAAGAACGCCCTCGGCTTCACCGACGAGCAGCTCAACGACATTTCCTTCGAGATGTTGCCTGCCCTCGGCTTCTCGAAGAAGGAAATCGAAGCCGCCAATATTCATGTCTGCGGTGCAATGACTCTCGAAGGCGCGCCCTTCCTGAAGGAAGAACACTATCCGGTGTTCGATTGCGCCAATCCGTGCGGCAAGGTCGGCAAGCGCTTCCTCTCGGTCGACAGTCACATCCGCATGATGGCAGCCGCCCAGCCGTTCATTTCCGGCGCGATCTCCAAGACGATCAACATGCCGAATGAAGCAACGGTCGACGACTGCAAGTCCGCCTATATGCTCTCCTGGAAGCTGGCGTTGAAGGCAAACGCCCTCTATCGCGACGGGTCCAAGCTTTCGCAGCCGCTCAATTCCTCGCTCATCGCTGACGAGGACGAGGATGATGATGATGCCGTCGAGGCGCTGATCGAAGCACCGACCGCTGCACGCGCCGTGCAGGTCACGGAAAAGATCGTCGAGCGCATCGTCGAGAAATACATCCACGATCGCGAGAAGCTGCCCAACCGCCGCAAGGGCTACACGCAAAAGGCGGTTGTCGGCGGGCACAAGGTCTACCTGCGTACCGGCGAGTTCGACGATGGCCGTCTCGGTGAGATCTTCATCGACATGCACAAGGAAGGCGCAGCCTTCCGCGCCATGATGAATAATTTCGCCATCGCCATCTCGCTAGGCCTGCAATACGGCGTGCCGCTCGAAGAATATGTGGAGGCCTTTACCTTCACCAAGTTCGAACCAGCGGGCATGGTCCAGGGCAATGATGCTATCAAGAATGCCACATCGATCCTCGACTACGTCTTCCGCGAGCTTGCCGTCTCCTACCTCGACCGTCACGACCTAGCGCATGTCGATCAGTCGGACTTCTCCAATACCTCGCTGGGTCGTGGAATCTCCGAAGGCAAGGCGGAACCCGTATCAAAGGGCTTGACGCGCGGTGCTTCGCTCAAGGTGGTTTCGCCGAGCAAGGCGGACCCGAAGGGTTTTAACAACGGGGGTACGGGTGCGGTAAGCGCTCCGAAGGCAGCTGCGTCATCAAATGTCACGACCCTCGCCGCCCGCTCCGCCAGCGCAGCCGTCGCCACCAAACCGGCGATTGCTGCAGTCAGCCAGGAATCCTCGGCCTTCAAGCGCGACTATGAGGAACGCGCCAAGGACCAGGCAGAGACGGGGGCAGCCTCGGCCCTGTTCGAGAACGACGACGCTGAAGCTGCGGCCGAGGAGGCCAAGGCCGAAGCAAAGAAGATCATATCGGACCGGCGCATCAAGTCGATGATGCAGGGCTATACAGGCGACAGTTGCTCGGAATGCTCGAATTTCACAATGGTGCGCAACGGCACCTGCCTGAAATGCGACACGTGCGGTGCCACCAGCGGTTGCAGTTGATGTCGGCTGGCTGACTGACAAAGTTCTTCCCGGGCGCAAGTTGCCCGGGAACCATTCCTATCAGAGACATATTGAGTATATGGAGCCGATGGTCTGGCGAATTTCTAGCTATTGCTTTAAAATCGTTTCGCTGTGGGCATGACATTCCCAGCCATTCGACCCGCGAATCCAGACGGAACTGTCAGCAGCGCGCAAATCCTGTGACTTGCCCTCCATCGTAACACTCTGCCGCACGGTATAGGCAATCAGCGCAATATCCGGCGCAGGTGTCGACACCTCGACATCCTCGAAGTCATAAGAATCCAGACTCCAACTTCCTTCCTCTGTCATTTTGCCCATTTTTTCTTTCTCGATACGCATAACGCCGCGTGCGCCTGTAACGAGAGCCGTGCGACCCGACAATTCTGAAGTACGGCGGCCATCTTTCGCCTTCATCGCGTCCCAATAGGATTTCTCCAAGGCCACGATTTCATCCTTTGTCGCCATGTCATGCACATTCATGACGTCCTCCTACGGTGGTGTACCATCGAAAAACGCGCAATATCTGCCCAGGTTCCAGCAACCTCTATTTCGTTGCTGGGCGGCGGGGCAAGAAAACGCGTTCAGGCGTTCAAGGACGAGGCCAAAACATATATCGCGGCGAGCTTTTCTATCCCGTCCCGATCCGTCGCATCAAACCGCCCGACAGACGGGCTGTCGAGGTCGATTACCCCAATAAACTTGCCGTCACGAAACAACGGCACCACCAGCTCCGATCGCGACGCCGCATCGCAGGCGATATGGCCGGGGAAGGCAAGAACGTCTTCCACGACAATCGATCGGCCCGATTTTACTGCGGTTCCGCAAACACCTCGGCCGACGGCAATCCGTACACACGCAGGCTTACCCTGGAAAGGACCGAGAACTAGCTCGTCCCCGTAAGGAAAGTAGAAGCCAGCCCAATTCAAATCCGGCAGCATGTCGAAGATCAGCGCCGACGTATTGGCTGCATTGGCTATGTGGTCGGCCTCGCCAGAGAGGAGCCCGTTAAGTTGGGAGGCAAGCTCGTCATAGAATACCGCCTTGTCCGTGCCAACGATGGTTGTTGCCTGGAACATCTCTCTTTCCTTGGTCTAAAGTTGTAACGTTATCTACCACGGCCCGCAGTCTCGCGCAGCGGCGAAGATTTCGCATCTGCGTATACCGAGTTCGTGATCGGCGGGGACAGACCTGCTATATTCCCAACAGAGATCGGCAGCGAAGGGGGACGGCAATGCGGATCGCGATTATGGGTTCTGGCGCTATCGGCGGCTATATTGGCGTGCGCCTTGCCCAAGCTGGCGAAGACGTCACGTTCATCGCCCGTGGTGCCCATCTAGAAGAGATGCGAAGGCAGGGTTTGCAACTGGAAAGCCCGCTCGGTAACGTCCACCTGCCCCGGGTCAGTGTCACTGAAACTCCACGGGATATCGGCGATGTCGACATCGTGATCTTCGCGGTCAAACTCTACGATAGCGAAAAAGCGGCAGCAGCGGTTGCGCCGATCGTTGGACGAGGAACGAGAGTCGTAACACTGCAGAATGGCATCGACAGTGTCGCGATCCTTGCTCGCTTTGTGCCACGTTTGCAGGTTGTCGGCGGTGCTGCCTATATATCGGGATACCTCAAGCAGCCAGGCTTGATCGTGCATGTCGGCGGCGCGACGCAATTCCATATCGGAGGAAACGGCGACGCGGTTATTCGCGCATTTCGCGCTGCTTGCACCGGAGCCGGAAGTATTGGCCTCGATACCGTTGAAAACGTTGACTACGTGCTGTGGAAGAAGTTCGTCACGCTCAGCGCCTTTTCGGGTGCGACCAGCTTGATACGTGCCGGAATTGGGGCGATCCTCAGCGACCCGCAATCGCGGGACTTCCTCGACCGTCTGCTTTATGAGGCTATGGCAGTGGCATCAGCGGCTGGCCACCCGATGCAGGATGATTTTGAAGCCCATGTCCAATCGCTATGGCAAAATCTGCCACCCGATACCCGCTCGTCGATGGCCAACGACCTCTCACGCGGAAAGCCGCTGGAACTGGAGTGGCTTTCGGGGCGCATACACGCGCTTGGCAGGGAACTTGGCGTCCCAACGCCGGCGCATACGGCGGCCTATCAGGCGCTGCACTTGTATGGTGAGGGGTCGGCCAATACTCACGAAGCAAATATATAAAACCTAGATCGGATCAGGGCATTTTTCGTGTGCTCTGATGAGCCTGCCAGACCTGATAAAGTGTGCCATCGCCTGTCGGCCAATGCTTGAAGGACAAGCCCGTTTGCTGGTCAATGGGTCTCGCCAACTCAGCTGCGATTGCCGCTGTAGAGAGGCCGAAGGGCTCGGCTTGCTCGTTTGAATAGGCGAACTTGATGTCACTGATTCCGGACATGCGCATCGCTGCAACACACATTGGGCACGGTTGACCGCTCGCATAGACGGAACAGTCATCCAGACGTGGCGACTGCAATGCCTTTCCGGCCGCACGCAAGGCGAGGAGTTCAGCGTGCGCAGTTGGGTCATTGTCGGCCTGAATTCGGTTGACGCCTCGAGCGATGATCTTGCCATCTCTGACGACGACAGCCCCGAACGTCGATCGCCCCGTTTTACATTGTCCAGTGCAAGCGCAATAGCCTAGTCGAGAAATTTGATGATGTCTGTCATTTTGTACGCCAGCGCCTTTCAACAATCACATACTGTTGAGATTAGCCGCTATGCCACGCGTGCTGCAACGCCATCACGATGTGCAGTCAGTCAAATTACGTCGGCGCAGGTATGATCAGCAACTTCCCGCTATTCATCAGTCCCACGCGCCCGTTCCCAGCCGAACACGCTGCGGCCCCCGAACTGCGCCGACTGCTCAAATTCACCCGCCACGATTTCCTTCAAGTCAGGTCCGGTTACATAGCGTTCGAGCCGGAGAGACTGCTCATCGAGCCTTTTCAGGGCCAGCAATTCCTCTTCCCGGCCAAGCTTGCCTGCTTGCACAGCCGATTTCAGAACCTTGATGGTTTCGTCATAGACTTTCAATGGAACTGGAAATGGGTGCCTGTCCTTGCCCCCATGGGCAAGCGAAAAGCGCGCAGGGTCCGAGAATCGGCATGGTGCCCCATGGACGACCTCGGCGACCATGGCAAGGGCCTTGACGGTACGCGCTCCGACGCCTGGAACCATGAGCAGTTGCTCAAAGTCCGTGGGGCCGCGATCTGCGGCGGCTGCGATATTTCCATGCAACCGCCGCATGACTATGTCACTCTCCCTCACATCGTGATGAGCCGGCATGATGAGATGGGGCAGCATTGGCTGCGGCGCTTCTCTTGCCTTTGGCAAAGGACAGCCGTCAGCTTCAAGGGCCGCAACTTCGCGCACGATCCGGTCCGGTCCCATCGATCGCAAGAGGTCGAGTTGCACCTGCCGTGAAGGTGCCGCGCGGCGGTCGGCAAGGTTGATGATCTCGCCCTTACCTCTTCCCTCAATCGCCGCATGAGGAGAATCGACGAAACTTGTCAGGCCCTCCGATAGCCAGTGATAGCGGCGCGCCAACCGTGTAGCGCCATTCATTCCCTGCTGGACGACAACCCAATTACCGTCGTCGGTGACAATGAAACCATGCAGATAAAGGTCGAACCCATCCTGAACCGCCGCGCTGTCGACCTTCGCCACGAGTCTGCTGATATTGGCGAGCCTGTCTCCGTCGATCCCGACCTTGTCGCCGATCGTCGCAAGCTCACTTGGAGTCTTGCGGGAATGGGAACCCCGACCGCCGCAAACATGGATGCCGAGTTCGGCCGCACGTGGGCTAAGGCCGCGTTTCAGCGCGCCGATTACGCTGGTGGTAATTCCGGAAGAGTGCCAATCCATGCCCATGACAGCCCCGAATGACTGGAACCAGAATGGATGCGACAACCGCCGCAGAAGTTCATCCCTGCCGTAGTGATGGACGATCGCTTCGCACATGACAGCGCCCAGCCGGGTCATGCGATCCCCCAGCCATTTTGGAACCTTGCCCCCGTGCAAGGGAAGGTCGGCGCTTCCTGCTCGCTGTGCCAACGTCAGCTCCCGGTGATTTCAAACATGAATGGTGAAATTTCTTTTTCGCCCCTACTCTCGCACCGGGCGCCAGATAACGCGCCGTTTGTTGACGCGATCTCGGTCATCTTCATACGGCATAACCTCGCAGTCCTTCGAATTGCAATCCCTACAGCGAAAGACGAGACTTTCAAACGTTCGACCAGCGCCGACAACACCAGCCAGATCGGTCGCGGTAAACGTTGCGACCTTGTCGCACTTCCGACAGCCAACTCGCACGAACATACCGTAACGCGCAGTTTGTCCCAGATTCTTGATTGTCCTCGTCATGAGAACGAAATGAGAACATATTATCATGGCAAGTCAAGGATCAACAATTCCTGCCATCAAATTAATCTCGCACCACCATCTCAGTTTGCCATTACCTGGCCGCATGAGCAGCGTGATACCCGTCGCGCCGGCTCGAACCGGCGCCGCATGCGAAACCTTCGTCATGCACGCCGCCATGTTCCGCGTTGTTGCTTGCGCTCCGCATGCTTATGATTAAAAACGAAAACGTTCGTTGGCTTGGCCAGATAATGGTTATCTTGGCCGTGTTCCCGTGGAGAAATATGTGAGTGGTGGGTTGATCGACGGGGCACCGATACCTCAGGGCAATAGCCGGCAGCGCCAACGACTGCGTTTGTTGCTGGTTTCAGTTGCTGCGTTCTTGCTTGTGGTGGCGCTTGCTCTTTGTGGTATGTATTTGAAGCTCACCAATAATCTGAGGCACTTCGAGGTCACCAAAGCTGATCTCGGAAATCGCCGCCCGGCCAAGGCATCGCCCGACGCGCTGAATATCCTGATCGTGGGATCGGATCAGCAAACCGCGGCGCTTGCCAATCCAGGTGAGCGTAGCGATGTCATCATGCTCGCGCACTTGTCAGCCGATCGCGCTGAAATGAACGTCATCAGCTTCCCGCGTGATCTGCTCGTGCCCCTCCCGGTGTGTTCCTCCCGGGACGGGCTGCCCGGCCAACGGGCGCACCTCGGCATGATCAACTCATCGTTCACCTTCGGCGGCATCGGCTGCACGTGGAAGACGGTAGAATCATTGACCGGCATCCAGATCGACCACGTGGTCAAGGTTGATTTTGCTGGCTTCAGGACAATGGTGGATGCGATCGGCGGGGTGCAGATATGTATCCCCGAGCCGATTAACGACAAGCTTGCCGGACTCAACCTGTCCGCCGGATGTCAGACACTCAAGGGTGAAGAAGCTTTGGGCTATGTGCGTGCACGCTACAGCCTTGGCGACGGCACGGACATCGGACGTATTCATCGCCAGCATGAATTCTTCAGCGCCATGGCTCACAAGGTCCTGGGTGAGGAATTGACGAGCCCTGTCCGGCTGTTCAGCTTCATGAATGCCGCCACCAAGTCCGTGATGACCGACCCCGGATTCAATCCCGGCGTGATGCGAACACTCGCATTCGCCGTACAACACCTGTCATCCGACAAGATCCACTTCATCACCACTCCATGGCATTACTCCATTGCCTCCCCAGGGCGGGTTGAGTGGGTTGAACGACCTGCCAAACGCCTTTTCCGGTCGATAGCTGCCGACCAATCCCTGATGGGTTCCGAGTTCATCCGCATCGCCCCTCCTGAGCCGGGGGACGTCGAGACCAAACCTTGCAGTGCCGGCCGCCTTGGCCACTGCGCCGAACTCTCCCAGGCAGATACGACCCGTCCTGGCGCCGAAGGATCCAGTCATGCAGACGGGCGTAACATTCCCTGAGGTAAAGACGCCGCACCTGCATATTTGAACGAGCCTTCTGATCGACGGTGCGCCGACGCTCACGTTGTAACGAGCCCTCCGTCAACGGCAATGACCTGCCCTGTCATCCATGTCGAGCGCGGGTCGGCGACGTTCAAGATCCACATGGCAACGTCCTCCGGCACACCGCGACGACCCAATGGGATCATCTTGCGCTCTTGTTCTGTCACGGCGGCAATCTGGTCCGCTGACAGGCTCATGCGATCGCGCAGAAAATCTGATTCCACGGGTCCGGGCGCTATTGCGTTCACCCGGATTCCCTGAGGCGCAAGTTCCAGCGCCCAACAGCGCGTGAGGTGCTCGACGGCGGCCTTGCTTGAACCATAAATCGAAAGCGCCGCGGCTGCCTTGCTGCCGAATGTACTCGACATGTTGATGATTGAACCCTTCGTTTTTGCAAGCTCCGGGACTGCCGCCGCCGCCAGAAGGATCGGGCCAGTGACGTTCACGGCAAATATGCTGGAAATGGTGTCGGCATCGCTCTCGACCAGCGGCTTTATCGTACCCCCACCGGCATTGTTGACGAGCACATCGAGACGACCCCAAAGCCTGATGGCAGCATCGATCGTCCGATGTGCTCCCGCCGGATCGCTTGCATCGGCGACAAAGCCCTCGATATTGGCGTTTCCTGCAGTAATTTCTGCGAGAACCCCAGGACGCCGTCCGGTTATGAGGACTTTTGCGCCCTGCGAGGCAAATTGCTGGGCGGCAGCCAGGCCTATCCCGCTGCTGCCACCCGTGATGATGACAACCTTTTCGTGGAAATTTTCCATACCAGTTCGCCTTATCTCGATTGGTGTTTCCGCCGCATCGATCTCAATCATCGGAAGGAGTCGGTCAGCAGCGACGATTGCCAGCCATCGCCGCCGTTTGGCTCAAGTTCGCCGATGCAATGAATCACCGGCCGCGGACGTTGCTCAACCTCTTATGAACGCAAGAAGATCAGCATTGATGGTGTCGGCATGGGTCGTGCACATGCCATGCGGATATGTCTCATAGACCTTGAGCGTCCCGTTCTTCAAAAGCTTCACCGACAAGGGGGCGGAGTCCGCGATCGGGACGATCTGGTCGTCGTCGCCATGCATCACGAGGGTTGGAACGCTGATCGCTTTCAAGTCATCGCTGAAATCGGTTTCCGAAAACGCCTTGATGCAATCGTAATGCGCCTTTGCGCCGCCCATCATGCCCTGCCGCCACCAGTTTGCGCGCAGCGGTTCTGATACGGTCGCGCTTTCGCCGTTGAAACCATAGAACGGGATCGGGAAATTCCAGTAGAATTCCGGACGGTTCGCTGCGAGTTGATTGCGTAGGCCATCCAGGACCTCGATTGGGAGGCCACCGGGGTTTGCTGCGGTTTTCACCATGATCGGCGGAACGGCACTTATCAGGACGAGCTTGGCGACACGGTCCTTGCCATGACGCGCGACGTAGTGAGCAGCCTCGCCGCCGCCGGTGGAATGGCCGACATGAATAGCATCCCGCAGGTCGAGCGACTCCGCCAGTTCCGCGAAATCGGCGGCGTAGGTGTCCATATCATTCCCGGTAGCAGTCTGGGTCGAGCGTCCGTGACCGCGACGGTCATGGGCAATGACGCGATAGCCTTTATCCAGAAAAAACAACATCTGCGTATCCCAATCGTCGCTGGACAGAGGCCAGCCGTGATGGAAGACGATCGGCTGCCCTGATCCCCAGTCCTTGTAAAAGATTTCCGTGCCGTCCTTGGTTTTAAACATGCCCATGGCGTGATGCCTTTCGCTTTGGTTGTTGGTCGTGTTGCCCGAAACAAGCTGCGCGCTGACCGCCAATGAAGGCATCGCAGCGAAGAAAGTCGCGCTTGCCGCAAGCAGAAGAAGCTCGCGGCGAGACGGATCGATCGTTTCAGTGGCCTATGTCCATTCATGGGAAGATCTCCTCGCGGGCTCGAAGCCGGACAGGTTGGATGCTCGCCTGCCAATTCGTCAGCTGCAGGAGAACCGGAAAAACTCCTGCATTCATCATCTCTGTCGCGTCCGGTTAACACGGCTCGCAGATGAAAATTAGCGGCTAGACCGGGCTCGGACATCCCATCCATAGGTTTGGATGGGCCATACCGAAGGTCACATCGCGCAAGATGAAACAAAGGTGGGCCGGTTTGACACAGCTGAACGGGATTGGATGCGGCGGGCGGCTGCTTTCGTGCCCATCCACGACATTGAGGCCGGCCCTTCCTAAACTTGAGGATGGGTCGACTAAACCCGGTGACTAGAGCGTTATCCCCCGTGCATGATAGAATGATCTCGTCTCTCCAATCATTGTCGGAAGCGATCGAACAGATCCGAACAATTTGAGATTGAAGAGGAGACGAGAAATGATTCAGCGTATCAACTATGCAGAACAGTCGCTCGAGCTACTCCAGAAGTTCACCGAGTTTCTGCCTGCCGCACGTGAGAGTTCCATCGAAGAGCCGATCGGCGACCTCGTCGCCATTCGTGCAGCACAACTGAACGGCTGCGCGTTCTGCCTCGGCATGTGCGTCAAGCAAGCCGAGATTCATGGCGAGCGCGAATTTGCACCTCTAACACCTTGCCGCATGGCGGGATTCGGCTGCGCTGGCGTGGATGGAAGTTCTCACCAAGATTCCGGAGCAAGGGGTAGCCGTCGCACGCAACTTTCCGAGAGGGAAATCTCGCACCTGAGCTTCAACAAGCCTGAACTCAGCTGAGGCGACACGACGTGACCTCGATGGTCCAGGCATCATACGTCTTTCGCGGCCGATTTCAGCTTGAACGGTCGGAAACTCAAGTCACCAGGCCCCGAGCGGGCCACAACGAGGGAGATAGTCATGAAAATTGTTATTATCGGTGGAACCGGCCTCATCGGGTCCAAGACCGCCATACGTCTGCGCAATAAAGGCCATGAAGTCCTCGCCGTGTCGCCAAACACCGGCGTCAACACCATCACAGGTGAAGGCCTTGCGGAAGCGCTGGTCGGTGCGGAGGTCGTCGTTGACCTTGCAAACGCGCCTTCATGGGAAGACAAGGCCGTCCTCGAATTCTTCGAAACATCAGGTCGCAACCTGCTCGCCGCCGAAGCCAATGCGGGCGTAAAGCACCATATTGCTCTATCCATCGTGGGAACGGAACGGCTGCCGGAGAACGGATACTTCAGGGCCAAACTTGCCCAGGAGAGGCTCA
>NZ_JBBNAM010000256.1:0-17100 GCF_037994425.1 Phyllobacterium sp. | reverse complement strand
GTGTTGGAGTATCTGGAAGAAAGCGACGCTGGAAATCTGTGAAAAAGCCATAAGCGGGTCGTAGTCCATGGGTTACGTTGAACCGATCGTCCTTGACCTACGCGCAAACAGTTGACGATGAAGTTGAACGAAGCGGGTAGAAATGTGCCGTCTTTAACGCGCCATCACAACAGGGAATCTCGGAGCAACAGGTGTAAGAATTGGGGCGATAAATAGAGGTCAAGGCACAAATTCGTCAGCTTGATCGCTATGCCGGATGCGGACACGCACGATGAAGCATTTGATCGACAAAAGACGGAGCGCGTCGCGTTAAGGCGGGTTACCTACCTGATGGCACAATGAGCTCGCACGCTTGTTTGGACTCAACCAAGTTGTCGGAAACCCGGCGGACGAACGAGGAAGGGCAACTGTAATTCGTCGCCGTCGGCGCGGTTGGAAATCAGTTCCGGAAGCGACCGTAGCTGGTAAACCGCCGAGCCTCTGATTAGGCGACGGTGAGCAAGTCCACTACCATTTTAACGCCGGGTGCCGACCAGGCTGCTTGTGCCGCAAGCTTTCGATCTGCCCACACCTTCACATGCCCTTCGAGAACGACGTTGCCAGAATCGTCGACCGCCACTCGAATGTCGGATGGCTCGATCCGGGCACTTCTGTTTAACGCATCCTCGATCCTCTTCTTCACGTCAAATGACGAGACGTGTGGTCTGACCCGAATATTGTTGGCAACGTCGAACACACCCGCCAGCGCTCGGACAGCTTCCGTTGCAGCTATTTTCTGATAATTCCATTCCACTGTGCCCGTTAGTACCACCCATCCGTCCTCGACCCGAACCTGAACGGTTCCATCTGGAATGGTGGTGCTCCAGCTGAGAATATTCAAAGCGCGCTTGGCGATCTCATCGTCAGCTGTACGATGGCTACCTATTGGGCGGACTTCCATATCCTGCGCAATCCCGCGAACCCCCTTTACGCGGCACACGACGTCTGCCGCGGTATTTTTTTCTATGTAGGTCGCCACGTGACCCGTCAAAGTGACGACTCCATTTTCGACCGAGACGCCGATATTCGCGGCATTGAGGCTTGGTTCGAATTCGAGCTCGTCGATGATGTTCTGTCGCAAAACCATGTCGTTCATTGTAGTTATCCTTCATGCAAACGGCCAAAGCCGAGGCTCGAATTGTCACGCGTTCGCGCAGGATGCGCATTGATCAGGGTCAAAGAATTGGCGGCGGCGCCTGGAGGTCGAGAGCTACGGCAGTGTGCCGAACTATAACCGGTGCAGCGGATTCATGCGGAACAGATCAAAGAAGAATCGAGAATAGCATGTGCGCGTGAGTTTCAGTCGCCATCGCCTCATCATCATCGCAGTCGGCGAATCTCGAAGGATCGACGACCGGGACAAGCAAGATACACCAGTCCTCGTGATGACCGGGTTCGCCCGACCGGCCGACCGTAGGCGCGGAAGGAAAATTCGGCCCTCTAGGAGTTACTCCCCGACGCAACTCTCTGATCCCAAAGCGAAATACCGCCATACGATGGGTTCGATTTGGCCGAACTGATATTCACTTTCGCGCATGTTGACGCCGATCAAAGTGGGTGGAATACGCAACCAAGCCGTGTTCCATTAAAGTGGCCGGAAGCTTCTGTTAAGCGCACAGACTGCGGCACGCGCAGCATCGGACCGGAAATTGTCGATCGCATGCGACGATGCACGGAGCAGCGGTCCATCTTAAAAAGACCCACCGGGGCACCAATGCAGTGCTGTCATTGCCAACCCACCGCGGAAGTTGAGCAAACTGATCCCACGGCATTAAAGGCTCCGGCTTGCAGGTTTTTCGCAGAGGCCCCCATTTCACGATTTGATATTGATCAATTTCAAGGGCCACGCATGGTGCTAAGCATCAATAAACAGATCGTACAGAGGTAATATCATAGCTAGTACAAGATAAGTGATGGCTCAATCATGATTACTGCGCCTCAGCTACGAGCCGCCAGGGCCCTTCTCGGTATCGACCAGCGCCAACTGGCCGAGCTGGCGGGTGTTTCCGTTCCGACGATCCAGCGCATGGAGGCAAGCAGTCATGTGATCCGCGGTAATGTGGACTCGCTGATGCGGTTGCTTGCTGCCCTTGATGCCGCGGGGGTAGAGGTCATCAACGAAGGCGCGGTTAGCGAAGATGGTGGGCGCGGGGTGCGCCTCAAAGCACAGACCCACGTCGCGCTCTCCCGCCGGAGAGGAGCAAGACGTTCGGAGACTATGCGCGGCATAGTTGCGCCAAAATGATGCCCGTCGCGGTGGTTCTGTGGTGCATTGCGGTTCTTCTGGGAATATCGGTCCTTGCAGTGGTGATCTCGCGCTCGCCCGGAGCAACGCCGGTTATTTATGGGGCGAGCCTCAGTGTCTCGGTGGGCGCACTCGCAATCGCCTTGTTTCAATTGGTGACAGCGGCGTCGGCCCCGCTGGTAACCCTCGTCCTGCCATTTGGCTTACCGTGGCTCGGGGCGCATTTGCGGTTGGACGCGCTGGCCGCCTTCTTCCTTGTCGTCATCAATCTCGGCGCCGCGGCGGCCAGCTTCTATGGTCTTGGCTACGGCCGTCATGAGACTGCGCCGCACAGGTTGCTACCGTTCTTTCCAGCCTTTCTTGCGGGTATGAACCTGGTGATCCTGGCTGCTGACGCCTTCACCTTCCTGCTTTCATGGGAATTCATGTCGCTTGTCTCGTGGGCACTGGTGATGACACACCATCGTGACGCCGACAACAGAAGGGCGGCGTATATCTATCTCGTCATGGCAAGCTTCGGCACGCTCGCCCTGTTGCTCGGCTTCGGCCTTCTCGCCGGAGCAGCCGGGAGTTACGATTTTGCCACAATGCGGACCCACGGACACACACCCGCGGTGACCGCCCTCGTTCTCACGCTCACACTCATAGGAGCCGGATCGAAGGCCGGCCTCGTGCCTTTGCATATCTGGCTGCCACTCGCACATCCAGCCGCTCCGAGCCATGTCTCGGCCCTGATGAGCGGCGTCATGACCAAGGTCGCTGTCTATGGTTTCATCCGGATCGTTTTCGATCTGCTTGGCGAGCCAGCATGGTGGTCGGGCATGGTCGTGCTGATGCTCGGCGGTGTCACCGCTGTGGTCGGTATCCTCCATGCGCTGATGGAGCATGATCTCAAACGCCTTCTTGCCTACAGTACCATCGAAAACATAGGCATCATATTCGTGGGCCTCGGCCTTGCGCTCGCCTTTGAGGCAAATGCCATGGAACTGGCAGCTGCCCTGGCGCTGGCCGCGGCGCTGTTCCACGTCCTCAATCATTCCTTTTTCAAAAGCCTGCTCTTTTTTGGTGCTGGAGCTGTCCTGACCGCGACAGGTGAGCGGAATATGGATAAGCTCGGGGGCCTCATCCACCGTATGCCGTTCACCAGTTTTGCCTTTCTGATCGGTGCTGTCGCGATCTCCGCCCTCCCCCCCTTCAACGGATTTGTCTCGGAGTGGCTAACCTTTCAAGCGATCCTGCAAAGCCCGAATTTGCCTCAATGGGGGCTGAAGATCATGGTCCCGGCGGTCGGCGGTCTGCTTGCACTGTCGGCAGCTCTCGCCGCCGCCTGTTTTGTCAAAGCGTTTGGCATTACCTTTCTAGGACGCCCCCGAACGCTTGCCGCAGAGCGAGCCCACGAGGTCGATCGCTTTTCACTTGTTGCCATGTTTGTGTTTGCGGTCTTGTGTCTGGTGGCAGGCACCCTGCCCGGAATTATCATCGACGCGCTTGCGCCCGTGACACTCGCGCTTGTCGGTGGCCGCATGCCATTGCAGACAAGTGTGCCCTGGCTATCAATCGTACCAATCAGTGAGGGCCACAGCTCCTATAACGGACTGCTCGTGTTCGTGTTTATCGCGTTCTCCGCATCCCTCACTGCTTCCTGCGTCCATCTTTTTGCCTCGCGGGCGCTCCGCCGCGCACCCGCCTGGGACTGCGGGTTTCCCGAATCGGCCACGCAAACCCAGTATACGTCCGCCAGCTTTGCACAACCCATTCTGAGGGTGTTCGGCACGCTACTTTTTCAAGCGCGGGAGACTGTCCAAATGCCAGCACCTGGAGATCCCAGGCCAGCACGATTCACACTAAAAAAGCGCGATCTGATCTGGGAGGGCGTTTATGAGCCGATCGCGGGTGCTGTCTGGTATATCGCAGAACGGCTCAACCACGTGCAGTTCCTGACCATCCGGCGCTACCTTAGCCTGGTCTTTCTTGCCCTTGTCATCCTGCTTCTGGTCCTCGCGATATGGTCGTGATTTTCGATCTCCTCATCCAAGGTGCGCAGATGGCGTCAGTGCTGTTGCTCGCGCCGCTGCTGACTGGCTTTGTACGCAAAATCAAGGCACGGTTGCTGCGGCGGCAGGGCCCCTCTGCCATCCAGCCCTATCGCGACCTCATACGGCTGCTGCGCAAGGAAGTCGTACTGGCAGAGAATGCATCCTGGCTGTTCCGTGTGACCCCTTACCTCATTTTCGCCTTTACTTGGGTCGCCGCCTCGATCATCCCGACCTTTGCCACAGATCTCACGTTCAGCTGGACCGCGGACTTGATCGCAATTGCGGCTTTGCTTGGCAGCGCGCGCTTCTTCCTTGCTCTTGCCGGCATGGATGTTGGTACGAGTTTCGGCGGCATCGGATCAAGCCGCGAGGTGATGATTGCAACCCTCGCGGAGCCCGCAATGCTCCTCACCATCTTTACACTCGCCCTGATCGCCGGCTCAACGCAACTTTCCACAATAGCTGCCGTCATGATCTCATCGCATGTTGGCTTGCGCGTCTCGCTCGGAATGGCACTGATCGCCCTCATTATGGTGGCCATCGCCGAGAACGCCCGTATTCCCGTTGACAATCCGGCAACCCATCTGGAATTGACCATGGTCCATGAGGCGATGGTCCTTGAATATTCCGGCCGCCATCTGGCAATGATCGAGCTTGCGGCGTTCCTCAAGCTGCTGCTCTATATATCGTTGATCTCCTGCATATTCTTGCCCTGGAACCTGGCAGCCCCAGGCGCCGGAATTACGGCCTATATTCTTGGCATGGTTGCGTATATTGCCAAGCTGGCGATTGGTGCCGTTCTTCTTGCCCTGTTCGAGACGGCGACCGCCAAGATGAGGGTTTTCCGCGTACCTGAATTCCTTGGTGCAGCTCTCATGCTCGGCATGCTCGCCACACTCCTGCTGTTCGTCTCAAGGAGCCTGTAATGCACGGCCTCACCTTCGATATTGCACATTTGCTGGCTGGTGGCCTCGTGCTGGTGAGCTTCATGATGCTCTATCAGGATCGTCTTTATTCCCTGCTCAACATGTTCGCCCTGCATTCCATGGTGCTCACGCTGTCAGTCGCCTGGCAGGCATATGTCCAACACGCACCGCATCTCTACGTGACGGCAGCAATCGCCCTCCTCTTCAAGGCCACCATCATTCCCGTTGTGCTGCACCGCATGATCCGGAGAATGGGCATTCATCGCGAGATCGAAACCGTCGTTGGTATTGGTCCCACCATGTTTGCGGGTATGGGACTGGTTGCACTTTCCATGGTCGTGATGTTGCGGGTCACGCAAGGTGCCGATGCGTTAGCCCGCGAGGACCTCGCCTTCGCCTTGTCGGTTTTGCTGCTTGGCCTGCTGGTCATGGTCACGCGCCGCAACGCCGTCAGCCAGATCGTCGGGTTTATGTCGCTTGAGAATGGGCTGGTGCTTGCCGCAACGGGTGCAAAAGGGATGCCCTTGGTCGTCGAGATCAGTGTGGCCTTCTCAATTCTCATCGCCTTCATCGTCATTGGCGTGTTTCTGTTCCGCATCCGCGAGCGGTTCGATACCGTGGATGTTCGGGCACTCGACGACTTCAAGGGGAAGCGACGCAGATGAACCCGCTAGCGTTCAATCCGATCGTTGGCGTCCTTTTGATACCAGCCAGCGCGGCAGTGCTCCTGGCGCTGCTTCCTGGGTACCGGATGTCGGCGCGGTTGAACGTGTTTGCAAGCTTGCTCACTTTTATTGCAGCACTGCTCCTGTTCATCACTGAACGGCCGCAACCAGGTCGCTATTTCCTCATCGACGATCTCAACATTGTCTTTATCGTCCTCAACACGTTTGTCGGTTTCACCACCAGCGTCTTCAGCGCCAACTATATCGCGCATGAACTGGAAAGCGGCCGGCTGACACCAGCGAACCTCCGTTTCTATCATGCCATGTACCAGATCATGATGTTCGGCATGAACCTCGCATTCGTGTCGAACAATATCGGCCTGATGTGGGTTGCCGTGGAGCTTTCCACGCTCACGACGGTCTTGATGGTCGGCATTTACCGCACCCATGAAGCACTTGAGGCCGCTTGGAAGTATTTCATCCTGGGCAGTGTCGGTATCGCATTTGCGCTGTTCGGCACTATCCTTGTCTATATGGCGGCGCAGCCCGTGGTCGGAGAAGGCTACGACGCCATGGCCTGGACACTGCTGGTTCAACACGCCGCCGCCTTCGATCCTGCACTTTTGAATGTCGCCTTCGTGTTCCTGCTGCTTGGCTATGGCACCAAGGTTGGCCTCGCTCCCCTGCATGCCTGGCTGCCCGACGCCCACGCTGAAGGACCTACACCGATCTCAGCGGTGCTATCGGGTCTGCTTTTAAATGTCGCTCTTTATGCGGTCCTGCGTTTCAAGATTCTGATCGCCGCAAGCCCGCAAGCGATCGCGCCAGGACCTTTGATGGTGACAATGGGCCTGACGTCGCTCGTTTTTGCGGGTTTCATGCTCTATCGCCGGCGCGACATCAAACGCATGTTCGCCTATTCCTCGATCGAGCACATGGGTATCATTGTCTTTGCATTTGGCATGGGTGGCCCGCTCGCCAATTTTGCCGGACTTCTGCACATGGTGATGCACAGCCTGACCAAGTCTGCAATCTTCTACGCCGTCGGCCACATCGCCCAGATCAAGGGCACGCAAAGGCTCTCCAGCATCCGTGGCCTCACCGAAAGCCATCCCGGCCTTGGCTGGGGCCTGGTGATGGGCGTTGTCGCCATCGCGGGCCTGCCGCCGCTCGGAATCTTCATGAGTGAATTCCTGGTGGTGAGCTCCACATTCGCCAGGCAGCCGGTGCTCGCGATCCTGCTGGTGTTCGGGCTGCTGATCGCCTTTGGCGCATTGCTGTTGCGGTTGACCGGTATCGCCTTTGGCCAACCACGCGGCAGCACCGCGCCGATTGAGGCGTCCTATATGCCGATGTATTCCCACCTTGCCCTGGTGCTCGGCGGCGGCATCTATCTTCCGCCGCCCCTGGTCGCCTGGTTTCAGCATATCGCCCACGTTCTCGGATGATGCGGAAGGAGCCATTCGATATGCCGTCACTCACCGATCTCATCTTGCAGGGCAGCCCGGTTGAACGGCACCGTCCTTGGCCCTGCGCTGTCATCGATCAAGCGGGTTGGATATCGACGGCAACCGCACTGGCGGATGGTCACTGGATTCTGCTCGGCCTTTGGGGGGAAGCGAACGCTGTTCACATGGCGCTCCTTGAAGAATCCTCGTCCAACATCGGTATCGTCCGCCTGGAACATATCGAAGGCAGCTATCCCTCCATAGCACACTATCATCCGCCAGCACTTCGCCTGGAGCGAGCAATTCGCGATCTGGTGGGGCTAGAAGCACTGGGCATTCCTGATCAACGGCCGTGGCTCGACCACGGTCGTTGGGGCTTGCGCTCACCCTTGGGCCACCGCAGTGATGCACAGCCTGAATCAACTGTTTACGAATTCCTGCCTACCGAAGGACAAGGCTTGCACCAAATCCCGGTTGGCCCCGTACATGCGGGTATTATAGAACCGGGACATTTCCGTTTCACCGCCAGCGGCGAAACCGTGGTACGCCTCGAAGAGCGCCTTGGATATGCACACAAAGGCATCGAGGCACTCCTGGTGGGAGCGGACCTCGATCGGGCAGTGTGCATCGTTGGCCGAACCTCGGGTGACAGCACTGTCGCGTATGCCTTTGCCTTCTCTCGTGCCGTTGAGTCCGCCTTAGAGCTTGAAGTACCGCCACGGGCCATCTGGTTGCGCGCGCTGATGGCCGAGTTGGAGCGACTGGCCAACCATCTCGGCGATATTGGAGCCATTTGCAATGACGCTGCGTTTGCGCTGATGCACGCCCATTGCGGTGTGTTGCGCGAGCGCGTCCTGCGCGCCGCTGATACCGCTTTTGGCCATCGCATGATGCGCGACAAGATCATTCCTGGCGGTGTTACAACGGATTTGAGCGATGCGGCGGCGCTCATCCTTCGGGCGCTCATCACAGAAATCCGGCAGCGGTTTATGCCCTTGGTGGAACTTTATGATAATACCGCATCGCTGCAGGACCGGACGGTCGCGACAGGTGTGCTCAAGCCTGCCCTTGCCCGCCAATATGGCGCGGGCGGTTATGTCGGGCGAGCCTCGGGACGCAGTTTCGATGCTCGCCGTATTCTTTCCTATCCGCCCTATGACCGCCTTCGCTTCGAAGTGCCCGTCTTGAGCGAAGGCGACGTCAATGCCCGTATCTGGATTCGTATTCGCGAGGTTGAACAAAGCCTCTCGCTTGTCGAGCAGATCCTGGAACAATTGCCAAACGGTCCCGTGCGTACTGCAATTCCGGAAAATCACGAACCGCGCGAGGGCTCGGCCCTGGTCGAAGGCTTCCGGGGTGACATCCTGATCTGGCTTCGCCTCACCTGCGACGGCAGTATTGACCGATGTCACCTGCGCGATCCGTCCTGGTTCCAATGGCCGCTTCTCGAAGCGGTGATCGAGGGTAATATCGTCGCCGATTTCCCGCTTTGCAACAAATCGTTCAATTGTTCCTATTCGGGTCACGATCTGTAGAGGCACCCCGCCATGCGCAAACTTTTCTTTGAAACTCTGCTCCAGCCACCCCTGACCGAACAGTTACCACAACCGGATGAGACCTCCCTTATCTCGCTTGCGATAGCTATAGACAGTGCCGCTCGCCGGCGTCTTGGCCGCAGCCTGTCAGTCCGCGCGGTTGATGCTGGATCCTGCAACGGCTGCGAGCTGGAGTTACACGCCCTCAGCAACGCCTTCTACGACATCGAACGCCTTGGCATCCGGTTTGTTGCCTCGCCCAGGCATGCTGACGTGCTGTTCGTGACCGGACCCGTCACCAAGAACATGCGCGAGGCTCTGGAGCGAACCTACAATGCCACACCCAATCCCAAATGGGTCGTTTCCATCGGCCGCTGTGCCCTTGATGGAGGCTGCTTTGCGGGCAGCTATGCTGTTGTCGGTGGCGTGTCGGAAGTGGTGCCGGTCGATCTTCATATTCCCGGCTGCCCGCCAGCGCCGATTGAGATCCTGAAAGGGCTGCTCGCGCTATTGGCTCATACAAATATGGAGATTCGTGTGACGAGGACATGGCTAGCAGACGAGGATTAGTCCATGAAATATATGGTTCCGATCCTTCTCGGCGATCCTGAACTTTGCAAGAGGGCCCGCGACCAGCGGTTGCACAAGGGCGGCCTTTACGTCCAGCCGATCGACGATCCGACTGTGCCGTTGCACTCAACGCCTGCGCATCACGCCGACGCCATTCCACCAGATTTGAATGGAGAAATGCTCCACGCCTGTCCTTGTGCCTGACTTCTCGTTCATGAGGATTTAGGTATATGGAAATTTGGACCGAGATGACTCTGATGCGTGATGGATATCTCTACGGGATCGTTGCTCGCCGCGATCGTAACTCTAATCAGTCCAGAAATGATCCCGCCGAACTGGGTGGCAAACGCGATTTCTGCGCCATTGCGTCCTACGGGGCGATACGGGTCACGCGAGACAACTGGGTAGGACGCTGATCGTATACGCGTACCCCAAAGGACATGATCAGCGACCGCCTGAAGTTCGTGGCAGTAGAGCGGCAAAAAAGGATCAAATTGCTCGGCCCGTGCCGCTATTCGACGGCATTTGCGTTTCTTTCATCAAGCGCCAAACCATGCCGTGCGCTTGCCGTAACTTCGTTCCAGGCATCGCGTCCCGTCCACTTCGCCGCCGTCGATATTGCGCAGGTGCGCAACGCCCAAGCGTGCGAGAAATCAGATTCATTCTCGATCGCCAGGTCAAACACCACGATTGATGTAGATCAACGCTTCATAAGTTCCCGTCCGCTAGTTTCATCAGACGGACGAAGCATTTCGGATTCCGCCGGCTTCGTACGGTTTTGGCTCAAGTTTGTCTGGCGGAGCACCGCACGGAGGACCTTTGATGGAAACACCACTAGCTGATCGCATCGCGGCTGATCCGAACTATCAGTTGCTGAAATCGAAGCGCTCGCGCTTTGGATGGACGCTGACCTTGGCGATGATGATCGTCTATTATGGTTTCATCCTGCTCATTGCGTTCAAAAAGGACCTTCTGGCGGTACGGATGGGGGACGGCGTGATGACTTGGGGAATTCCTATCGGATTTGGGGTCATCGTGTTCACGATCGCCATCACAGCTCTCTACGTCAACCGAGCCAACAGCGAGTTCGACGAACTTTCCGAAAAGGTGAAGTTGGAGGCACTAAAGTGATGTCCGCTCGCACGATACTATGGAGGGCTACCTGTATAGCAACCCTCGTCGCACTGCCGACGATGGTGTTGGCCGCAGGCGGCGATCTCGGCACCGCCGTTAAGCAGCCAACGAACTGGACGGCGATCACCATGTTCGCGTTTTTCGTTGTGGGAACCCTTTTCATCACGAAGTGGGCAGCATCCAAGACCAAGTCCGCCGCCGATTTCTACACCGCCGGCGGTGGAATTACCGGGTTCCAGAATGGGCTGGCGATCGCCGGCGACTACATGTCGGCGGCCTCATTCCTTGGAATCTCGGCAGCAGTGATGGCCTCGGGCTACGACGGATTGATCTATTCGATCGGGTTCCTGGTAGGATGGCCGGTGATAACATTCCTGATGGCAGAGCGGCTACGCAACCTCGGCAAGTTCACATTCGCGGACGTGGCCGCGTTCCGCTTCGCACAGACGCCTGTGCGCATCTTCGCCGCATTGGGCACCCTCGTGGTGGTGGCCTTCTACCTGATTGCCCAGATGGTCGGAGCGGGCCAGTTGATCAAGCTGCTGTTCGGATTAGACTACTGGATGGCTGTGGTCATTGTCGGCGCTCTGATGATGGTCTATGTGCTATTTGGAGGGATGACGGCGACGACCTGGGTGCAGATCATCAAGGCCTGCCTGTTACTTGGCGGGGCGACCTTTATGGCCTTTATGGTTATGCTCAAGTACGGTTTCAGCCCGGAGGCGCTTTTCGGCAGTGCAGTAGAGATCAAGACTCAAATTGCCACTAAGGCTGGTGATGCACCGGATGTCGCAGCACTGAAAGGGTCCTCGATCATGGGCCCAGGCACCTTTATCAAGGACCCGATCTCCGCGATTTCGTTTGGAATGGCGCTAATGTTTGGCACCGCCGGGCTGCCGCACATTCTTATGCGCTTCTTCACGGTGCCAAGCGCTAAGGAGGCGCGCAAATCGGTAATGTGGGCAACCGGGTGGATTGGCTACTTCTATCTGTTGACCTTCATCATTGGGTTCGGTGCAATCACCTTTGTGATGACCGACCCGGCCTTCCTTGACAGTAAGGGTACGCTGATCGGCGGTAACAACATGGCTGCGGTACACTTGGCAAAGGCTGTTGGTGGAAACGTGTTTCTCGGCTTTATTTCTGCGGTGGCGTTCGCAACGATCCTTGCGGTGGTCGCCGGGTTGACCTTGTCAGGCGCGTCAGCCGTTTCGCATGATCTTTATTCGACGGTCGTCAAGGCCGGCAAGGCCGACAGCGCCTCCGAACTACGTGTCTCGCGTGTCACGACGGTAGCCTTGGGCGTATTGGCGGTCCTGCTCGGAATTGTGTTCGAGAAACAGAACATTGCCTTCATGGTATCGCTCGCATTCGCGATCGCCGCGTCGGCGAACTTCCCGGTGCTGTTCATGTCGGTACTATGGAAGGACTGCACCACGCGGGGCGCGGTCATTGGCGGCTTTCTCGGATTGATCTCGTCGGTCGGGTTGACGGTGCTGTCGCCGTCGGTCTGGGAAGCCACGCTCGGTAATCCAGTGGGTTCCGCGCCATTCCCCTATACGTCTCCGGCGCTGTTCTCGGTAACGATCGGCTTTGTCGGGATCTGGCTCTTTTCGCTGCTGGACCATAGCGTGCGCGCGAAGATTGATCGTGCTGGCTTCGCAGCACAGCAGGTCCGTTCGGAAACGGGTATCGGGGCGTCGGAGGCGTCAGGGCATTGAATGATTGATGAACATGCGGCAATCAGATCCAACCGTAACCAAAGCGCAGGAGGTGGCGGGAGATCCGCCACCCAAAGTCGGCCTCGTCGATAAAGGGCTGGCCGATCCCACATTTCGCGAACGGCGCGAGTTCGTTTCACTGATGGCATCGAAGGTGGGCGACGCGCATTTGCGCAAGCCTTTTTTCGTCGACGGTGCTACCGACGTCGTCACCTTGTGCCACGAGCTCTCACGACGCGGTCTAAGCGACGCACTTGTAAACGATGGCGAGCGCCTCGGCATTTTCACCACGACCAATCTGAGGGAGGCCGTGTTGCGGCCCGAACCAATGGCGGAGCTTGCGGTGCGCGAGGTCACCACGTTCGAGCCATGGTCTGTCTCCGTGAAAGACGAGCTCTACGATGCTATGATTCTGATGTTGCGCCACCGTATCCATCGCGTCGTTGTGCGTAAAGGCGACGCGGTTGTCGGGGTGTTGAGTCAGCTCGATCTGATGGCCTTCGTCGCCAGTCACTCACACTTGATTGCCCTTCAGGCGATACAAGCAACCAATCTGGGGGAACTCAAGGCTGCGGCGCGGCAGATCAACAGCCTGATCAAGGTACTGCACGAGGACGGCGTGCGGGTCGAGGTCATCACTGGTCTCGTGGGCGAGCTTAACAGGCAGATATTCCTCCGCCTTTGGGAACTTCTCGCGCCGGAGCCACTGCGCGCGAACAGTTGCCTCATCGTCCTGGGCAGCGAAGGTCGAGGGGAGCAAATCATCAAGACCGACCAAGACAACGCCCTGCTACTGCGCGATGGCTTCGTCTTCGAGGGGCTTGAGGAGGTCACCCAGTCCTTCACATCCGCGCTTATCGATTTTGGGTATCCATCCTGTCCAGGCGGCATCATGCTGAGTCGCCCGCTATGGCGTCAACCGCTCTGCGGGTTTCGGGACTCGTTGCGGCAATGGATCCATGGTACCGATCCGCAGGGACTTTTGAACCTGGCGATATTTCTTGATGCCGCGGTGGTAGCGGGCGACGCAGCGTTGCTCGAACAAGCGCGTGACCATGTCGATCACCTCTTGTCCGACAGCGACGCTTTCTACGCGCACTTCGCGAGCGCCGTGGATCAGTTCGGCGGTGACGGCAGCTGGTGGCATCGACTTCCTGGCTTGCGCGGTCGCGCTGCCGCTGAGATCGATTTGAAGAAGCTCGGCATCTTTCCGCTTGTGCACGGCGTGCGGGCGCTCGCACTGCAATATCGTGTCCGCGCACTGGGCACTGTGGCGCGGCTGCGCGCTCTGGTCGCGGCGGATCGCATCGACGAAGCGCTCGCCCGTGACCTCATCGACGCAATCCACTTCCTCATAGGCCTGAAGCTCGCAAGCAACTTGCGGCAGATGGCCGACGGACGCGCGCCGGACAACGCGATCCGCCTCGCCGAACTCGGCTCGCTTGAACGACAGGCCCTGAAGGATTCCCTCGCGATTGTACGTCGGTTCAGACATTGGCTGGGCAGGCACTACAAGTTCGACTCGATATGAAATGTTGCCTTCGTACCAAGAATGCTGTGAGGGCTCACCATGAGGTTCAATGGCCTAGCCGACATCGAGCCAAACATTGTGGGGTGGCTCAAGTTCATCGTGAAGCGGGAGGGCTACGCTGATGCCGACACGGCCCAGCCTTTGTTGAAGGGCGCCCTGATGCACAAAAATCGGAAAATGCTCTCATGAAGTCCGACCGCCGCCTAGTATTGGTGATGCTTGCGCCTGGCGCGGCGCTGGCGGCATGGCTGCTGCTCGGGGGAGCCGTGATCTGGATGACGCTGGCCCCCTTGGAGCGAGCGGGTGTTGATGCGGTGATCGGCCCACTCCTTTCCTCACATGGCGTCCTACCGGTGGCGTGGTGGCTGGTCGCGGCCGCGTTGATGGCTTGGGCCGCCTGTCGGCTCTACGAAGCCCACGTGGCCGAAACGGCACGGCTGGCAGATGCGACAAAGGTATTGATCGGCGACGTGACCGCGCCCGACTTGGTTCCGCGCGGCGGTGCGGTCGCGCGCGATCTGACTGTTGCGATAAATGACCTTGCCGCGGCACGCCGGGCGCTGCAGGAGGAAATGGCGTGTCTGGCGGCCCAAACGAGCCGGGCTGTGGCCGAGCAGCGCGACCAGCTGGGCGCGCTTATGGCCGATCTGAACCAGTGCGTGGTGGTCTGCAACCTCGAGGGGCGGATTCTTCTTTACAACAAGCGCGCGCGGCAGCTGTTTTGTGGGCCCTCACCCACGTTTCAGGGAGCCGGAGGCTCTGAGTTGATTGGGCTGGGCCGTTCGATCCACGGCGTGTTTGACCCGCTGCTAATCGCGCACGCGCTTGAGACAGTCGAGCGGCGCTTAGCGAGAGGCGACGAGGCCGCTGCAGTATCAGCCAGGTTCGTGACCGGGACGCCCGCGGGACATTTGCTTCGCGTTAGCCTGGCTCCGGTGTGCCATGCCACATCGGACAAGCCGGCGCTCACTGGCTTCATGCTACTCCTGGACGACATTACCGAAGAGTACGAAGCGCATACGCGGCACGATCGGCAGCTGCTCGAATTTACCGACGCGAGCCGGGCTTCGTTCGCCAGCATGCAGGTCGCCCTCGACATACTCGGCCATCCAAACCTCGAGGCGGAGAAGCGCGATCATTTACGCAAGATCGTGCAGGACGAGGTGTCCGCGATGAGCGTGCGGCTCGCAGCTCTTGCCGCGGAGACATCGCACGATCATCTGACGCGTTGGCCGTTGCAAGAAATGCTCGGAGCCGACCTTGTAGCTGCCGCCGTGACACGGATCGCTGCGGTTACTGGACAGCAGGTGGAACGAAATGGCGTTGAAGGAAATTTGTGGCTGTACGTCGACAGCTTTGCGATAATCCAAGTGCTGACGTTCCTCGCGCGCCGCCTTACCAAGGCGATCGACCGCCCTAATCTTGGAATCCGGCTCACTCGAGCAGGTGATCGCGCCCACCTTGACCTGATCTGGCCCAGCGAGGATGCCAGTGCCGAGATTTTTGACTGGCAGACAGTTGAAATGCAGGTTGATGACGCCCTTTCGGTGCGCGACGTGGCGAAACGGCACGGCGGAGAGGCGTGGCTAGAGCACGACCGCAAGCACAGACTATCGTTTTTCCGCTTCCTGCTGCCGCTGGCGACGGACGAGCCTGCCGCTGCGGTGACCCGGGAGGGCAGCCGACCCGAATATTATGATTTCGACCTCTTCACAGCCAGTGAAAATAACCACGCACTCGACGAACGTTTGTTGGAGAACATCACCTACACGGTGTTCGACACGGAGACCACCGGCCTCTACCCTGCGCATGGCGACGAGATCATCCAGATTGGAGCAACCCGCATCGTTAACGGCAAGCTGCTCTCCGGCGAGTGCTTCGACCAACTAGTCGATCCCCAGCGCATCATTCCCGAAGCGTCGATCCCGATCCATGGGATCCGACAGGCTATGGTTCGCGGGAAGCCGTCGATCGCCGAGGTGCTACCAGCGTTCCGGGCTTTTGCCATTGATACGGTACTCGTCGGGCACAACGTGGCCTTTGATATGCGCTTTATCAAGCTTAAAGAGTCTGTGAGTGGCGTGAGGTTCGATCAGCCCGTGTTAGATACCATGCTCTTGTCAAGCCTGGTGCATCCGCACGAGGAGTCGCACGATCTCGACTCGATAGGCGCGCGTCTGGGCGTGACAATTTCCGACCGTCACACGGCCCTCGGCGATGCGCTGACGACAGCCAAAGTGTTCCTCAAAATGATCCCACTCTTGCGCGGGCGGGGCATCCTCACGCTAGGTCAGGCACGCGAGGCAGAGCAAAACTCTTATTATTCGCGGCTGCGATACTGAAACACGGAGCACACGGCAGCCTCAAGGACAGGTTCGCTGCTCACACCGCAACAACCAGTCATCCCGTCAGCAACCGAGATCCAATGCGGCGCCTCAATCGCCCAAAGCCAAGAAAGACGGGCGATCGATTGATGGGCGACTTTCGCCTAACGCTGCTATTGATATGGATCAATGCGTTCCGCAGCCACCCGTGGTGTTATGCGCACTCCACTGGGAGGAATTCTATGATCAGCTTGATGAAGGTAGCGGCTGTCCGCGAATTGTGCAGAGCCGCAGGAATTTGCGATGTGCAGGTTCCGCAAGGAAACACAGACTGCATTCATCAGTCATTCGAGACGAACACGGCTGCTGTGATATAGCGGCGGTCTCCCAACACGCACGCGTTCTCGTTTTCAAGAGGGCGTTTGATTTCAAGCATCTTTCATTTGAATTTACCGCCGCGGGGAGCAGTTGTTTCGTAGGTCCAGCGGCTTGCCAAGAGATAACACACTAAGGAGGAAATTGATGTCCGAGAAGGTTTATCCGGTGCTGGCAAGCGCGAAGAAAAACGCGCTCATCGACAATGATACCTATCACAGCTGGTATAAGCAGAGCATCAAGGACCCCGAAAAGTTCTGGGCCAAGCACGGCAAGCGTATCGACTGGTTCAAGCCCTTTACCAAGGTCAAGAATACGTCTTTCGAGGGCAAGGTCTCGATCAAATGGTTCGAGGACGGCGTCACCAACGTTTCCTACAACTGCGTCGACCGACACCTTAAAAAGCGCGGCGACCAGGTCGCGATCATCTGGGAAGGCGACAATCCCTATCTCGACAAGAAGATCACCTACAACGAGCTTTACGAGCAAGTTTGCCGTCTCGCCAATGTGCTGAAGAAACACGGCGTCAAGAAAGGCGATCGGGTCACCAT
>NZ_JBBNAM010000255.1:0-1590 GCF_037994425.1 Phyllobacterium sp. | reverse complement strand
GGCATTCGGCTGTTGGGCGTGACCCTTTCGTCGCTTGATGCTGTCGATGGCGGGCAAGAGCCGCAGCTCGCCTTTGCGATTTAAGCCAATCTAGCCGCCAAAACAAAAAGCCTGCCGCGGGAGGAGGTGCGGCAGGCTTTTCGAAAAGAACCGAACAGCGACTTGGGAGGAGGAGTGTCGCTGTTCCTTCAGACGCCCTGGGAGGAGATTGGCCGTCTGAAACTCGAAGCTTTGCGGGAGGAGTTGCATTGCTTCGACAGCTCCAACACTACATCGTTCGGCGGCAGTTTCCATGCCTTATGTTGCACTGCAGCTATGCAAAAAATTCAAGCTGGTAAGACTTGCGATGAGTATGGGGCGTGACCCGACCTCAGCTATCGAGATCAACGCAAAAACGCCCGCGTTACCAGCGGGCGTCGAGCAGTCTTGCAGACGGAAGGCCTGCGCGGTCAGCGGGCGACAGCTGCGCGGGCAACGCTGCGGATGTCGGCGCGGTCGATGCCAAGGTCCTGCAATTCGCGGCTGGACATACGGCCGAGTTCGTTAACAGTCTGACGGAACTTGCGCCAGTTGTTGAAAGAGCGTGCTACGTTCATGATAATCCCCTTTCCTGAGGGCTGATGACGTCAGCAACCTTACTTGGCTCCGGCGTCGTTTCGATGGTTGAGATATAGGCGGTTCAATCGGTTTAAAACAGTGACAATACTTCACCTCACCTATGCGTGTGGCGCATAGAACGATCTTTCGCTTTCAGAATGTGCTTGTTTTTTAACCCCGTGACCGAGCCCGTTTCGGCGCAACGCGCCATGGACGTTGGTCGCTTTTTTCAGGCCGCCGCGCCAGCTGGCAAAAAGACCTGTTGCCCTTTAAAGAGGCTGCGCGTCCTGATCGACTGTCCTCGGCTCCTCATGCCAATCTCGGTACGCAAAATCGGTGGAAGTGATCCTATGGGAGTGCTCGAAGGGCGCTCCTTTGACCACGCGGACGGCTCCCACTGTCCGCTGACGAGGTCAGCGATCTCCGTGGAAATGAAGCCTGGTTGAATTGCCCTGGCGGTGACCGGCTACGGCGCGGTTTTCTCCTCCAGGACATACCGGAAGTCACAATGTGTCGCGCCTTGCATGATGGTCTGCGTGCGAGACATTTTGATGCGGGCATCGTAGCCTTTGCAGAAGACGGCATCCCGGTTACAGGACAGGAGATGGCCTATGTGGCCGAGCCCCATCTCGCGGTAGGTTTCGGCATAACGACAGCGCAGGACGTTGTAGTCAAACACCTTGTCATCCGCCCGCACGACCTCGATTTCAAGCGCGTCATCTTGCGTCCAAAGGCTTTGCAGCGCCTGAAACGTCAACAGGCTGGTGCCCTCCTCCGTCGCGTCTGCGAATTCACGGGCGGACCGCATCGCCGCCTTGCTGACAGCCGCATCGATGATTGCCTGTGCCTCCGCTTCGCCCAGCCGCTGCCTCAACTCATCATAGATCGGTGCGATAATGGCCGCTTCGATCTTGCGCCGCTGGAGGATGCCCATTGGTTTTGGCGCTTCTACAGTCGCTGGGTCCGGGCAACTTGTCTCTTCATTTGGCAAAT
>NZ_JBBNAM010000254.1:0-1217 GCF_037994425.1 Phyllobacterium sp. | reverse complement strand
ATCCAAGCAATCGATTGAAGCAGTGTATCTGCCCATTGCGGTCCATAGCGACGACCGATCTCATCGAAGTTGCCGACCCTGACAACGAGAATGACGCCATCTGGGCTTTCCGCAGTGGTCACGCGCCTGCGGTCTATCGCATGCTCGACGGGGGTCGCAACTGCGTCGGCGCACAGTGTAACTATGATGGGATCATGGTGGAGGGCGTGTTGAAGTTCTTTCTGGAGATCCCGAAGCGCTTTTTTGCGTCGGTGAAGCGCAAATTGCAGCGGAAATGTAACAGCCACCGATATCAACGCCACAGCCGTTAATTCTACCCAAAAGGGACGTTCGGGAACGAGCAGGCTCAACAAGCACACGACCGCGGTCATCCCAGCTGCCGAAGTAAGGGCGCCGAGCGTTGCGCTTTTGATATGCGCGACTATTGCGGCTGGGCGAAATCGAAATTGCAGGGTCATCGCTTAAACGGAGCTATTGCAGTGGTCGCTATATTTGACAGATTCGGCGAAAATAGCAGGTGAATAAATTCGACGGCATTTTAGCTATAGCCACCCAAAATTTTATGGTCACGCCATCCCGATCGCGGCCTGAAAGGCCAAGGCCTATGCGGTCGTTCAAGAAGCCCATTCGCACCTTCGGCGTTGGTATCCCGAATGTTTGCTCCTAGCACGTGAATCCGTGGAGCCCCCGGTTCGATTGACATTGAGGTGAGAAAAACTAGTCTCTTCGGGCTCAGGCCCCTCAACCAACAAAATTTGCAAATTCCCCCACTCCGGATATTTGCACCGAAGCTCCTCCGCGCCGGACCAGGCGGAGCCCTACAGATGTTCCAAATCGGTGATCCGCTTCGTGAAAGGCGGCGAGTTTAGATGCTCAGGCTGTCGTCCAACCAGACCCGAAAGCCGCCGCGGAAGGCGTTGTCGTTGTTGCCGCGGCGGCAATTCGGTGGCAGTTCCTTGAGCCGTTCGACATTGCCGCCGCCTATGACGATGTAGTCCGGCAGCAGGGCAGCACCCAAGCGGTCGGCGACGTCAATACCGATTTTCGCCATTTGCTTTTGCCGCGACGCTTCAGGCCGCGTTCGCCGACATAGTCCTCGAATGTCGCCTTTCGGTAGGGCATGTGCGCCAGTTCCAGAGGCATGCAAACGTTCTCGGCGATAATGGCCGAGCCGAGGCCAGTGCCGAGGCCGAGAAAGAGCATGCGGCCCGCCTCGT
>NZ_JBBNAM010000253.1:0-10364 GCF_037994425.1 Phyllobacterium sp. | reverse complement strand
GGCGTCATCATCGGCCACGTCGACAGCATCGCCGCCGGAATTGAGGATCGCGAACGGACTGCGGGTTCGGGACTTCTTGCCAATATCAATCCGACGTTCAGCTGGGTTCGCCTGGCGCAGCGCATCCCCGTGCGGATCGCCCTCGACAACGTGCCACAAAACATAAAGCTCGTGGCAGGCATGACGGCGAACGTCGCCGTGATGCCAGAGCCTGCTGTTTCTATGGCGCGGCTGCCCATGCCCACAGACATGAGGCAGAATTGATGCTCAGAGATACGGCTATCTGCCCAATAAAACGGCATAATAGCTAAGCATAATGATGTATTTCACTGGGTATTGCGAAGAATCATCTTATCTGGGATCGTTTAGTCAATAGCGGAGGAAATATAAAAACAATTCGGGTGGAGAAAACGGGCAGGAAACATAGTTGAAGCATCTCTCTAAAGGAGCGATAACTATGATTTCACAAGACCGAACAATCCCGCTGGCGGGACGACCGACCTCCATTCGGATCGCCTCCTACAGTGTCCTTGGCATCCTGGCGACCGTTTTCACATCGTCTGTCATGCCGCCGATATTTACTTCAACGTCGGTCAGAGCCGTCGTCAACGCACCCGTCACATCGATAACGTCGCCAATCAATGGCACGGTCACGGATGTGCAGGCAACGCGGGATCAATTTCCGCAAGGTGCCGTTGCGGTCGTCGAGAATGAGCGCGTTGATCGCTCCACCCTTATTGGCCTTCAGGTCGAATCGACGTCGCTTCGCAATGAGTTGACGCTCAAGCAGGGCAACCTTGAAGATTATGACAGGCGCATCAGGGACCTCGAAACCGAGCTCGCCACCCAGCAGGGTGCCTTGATTGCCCGCACGAGCAATGCCCTGCGTGATGCGCAAGTCTCGCTCAACCTTGCCACATATTCGGCAGATAACGAAAAACTCGACGCCCAGCGCAAGCTGCGCCTGGTGGCAAAGGGCGTGTTTCCTGGAACCCGGGACGAATTGATCAACAAGATCAAGTTGGAGGATGCAAAGGTCGAGGCGGCCAGGATCAAAGTGGCCGTGTCGATGGATGATCTCAATTTTGCCCAGCAAGGCATTTATGTGGGTGACAACAACCAGTATCTGCAGAACCTCCAAAACGAGATCCGGGCGCGAAAAGGCGACGTTTCGCAAATTGACATGCAGCTGGCCTCGATCCGGACGCGCCTTGCCGAGCTGCAAAATCTCACCGAGGCCGAGAACAAGCGCATCAACAAATTGGCGCGGGCCGAGGTTGGCGTTGCACCATCGGAAAAAATCTACAAAGCGGTTGCGCAAGCCGGAAAACAGGTGAATGCCGGCGATACGCTTGTTCAATCCGTGGACTGTCGTGAAGCGTTCGTGGTGGCGATATTTTCAGAGCGTCAAGCGCAGGCACTGGCGATAGGCGCGAAAGTTCTCGTTAAGCAGGATGCATGGCAGGAGCCGGTCCATGGCACGGTCAGCCGACTCCTGCCGCGCACCACCGACCGCGTGGATCTTGATTACGCAGTGCCGTTTCCACCAACCGAGCGTCGCGAACTCTACGCCTTCATCGTGCCGGAAACGGCGGACGCGGACACGGCAGAGAATTTCTGTTCCGTCGGCACTTGGGTCAACGTCGAACGGCCGTGGGGCTGGCCGCTGAAGGCCGGCGACTATCTCGTCGCTGCGACGGCAACGCTCCAAGCGCAGGTCAGGGATCTCGAGCTCGCACTGACGAGGAGCGTTTCAAGACTGGCGATGAAAGTGCCGTCCTTCTCCAACAAGGCCGATGCAGCCGAGACAAACATTCAAGCGGATCATGCCAAGATATCGCCATCGGCTGGGGCGCATAAGGTATCGGCCCAATGCCCGGAAGGCAGATTTCTGGCTCCTGCCTTTCTGTTTGCCGAAAGCGTGGAAACGCCGGCGGCCACATTCAGCCGCGCCCGTCCCATCGCTGATACGCATAAGATATTCGAAGCACGCTGGAATTGAGATGCGTTGGCTGACAATTGCCGCCGCGCTGATCATGGGCGTCCTTTCAACAAAAGCGCTGGCATCAAACGACCGACAATCGGGGGTTCGTCTTTGTACATCGATGGCAGATCGGATGGTGCAGCCTTGGGCCGAAAACGGTGCGCTCCTTCCAAGCTATCTGGCTTCGAAAAGCGGTGGGGAGTTGCCGCGGCAAATGCAGGATACGGCCTTTGTCTATGACAATGCGCTGGCTGTGATGGCTTTCATCGCGTGCGATCAGGTGGATCATGCACGCGCCATCGGCGATGCATTTCTTGCCGCAGGTCTGACAGATCGCTTCTATAAGGATGGCCGCCTGCGCAACGCCTATCGTTCAGGTCCGGTCGCGCAAACGGTTGCCTTGCCGGGTTGGTGGAATGACACCGTCAATCGCTGGACGGAAGACGCCTATCAAATAAGCACCGCTTCAGGAAATGTCGCCTGGGCCGCGCTGGCGTTGCTCCAGCTGAACGAAAGGACATCCGACCCCAAATATCTGGCAGGCGCAAACCGGCTGGCAAGCTGGCTGGCGGCATTGGACGAAGATGACGAGAGCGCAGGGATCGCCGGCGGCTATTACGGCTTTGAACCAGATGCAGCGCGCATCGCATGGAAGTCCACAGAGCACAACATCGACACGTTGGCGGTTGCGCAATGGCTGTGGCTCAAAACCGGGGACGCAAAATGGCAGCATCTCGCCGAGCGGAGCCTGCGCTTTCTCAGTGCCATGCATCGCGACAAGCGCCATTTTCTGGTCGGGACAGACACGGCCGGAAAGCCCGTCGAAGGGGCTGATATGTGGCTGGACGTGCAGGTCTGGCCGCTATTGGTGGTGCCCGCCGCACAGCTGGTCTTGCCGCAAGAAACCATGCATTTGCTTGACGCACGCTTTGCGGTTGCGGGCGGATACGACTTCAATAGCGATCGCGATGGCCTGTGGGTTGAAGGAACGGCGCAAGTTGCCCTGGTGCTGGCTGTGCGAGGCGAAGGCGCGCGGGCCTCACGTCTCATTGAAACCATTCTAGCATACGCCGATCCTGGCAGCGGCTGGCTTTTCGCAACCCCCAAAACTCAGCTTTCAACAGGCCTCAGCATCGACGCGATGGGCGAGGGCAGCGCCTTTACCTACCATCATTGGCCGCACCTTGGCGCGACGGCCTGGACCGTCCTTGCCGCGATGCATTTCAACCCCTTCCAACCCAATTGAGGCACAATGTTCTTCAATGCTGACAATGATGTTGCCGGCGTTCTTTTGTTCGATCTCGGCATCGGCTTGATGTTCATTGCCTTTGCCAAGCTGGCCGACCGAAATCGCCTTCTCGACAGGCTCCTCTTCGGAGGCCTCACGATGCTCTCGCTTGGGCTTTACCTCTCCTGGCGATGGGTTGATACGCTGCCGGATCTCGAGTTGACAGGGGCCAGCCTGTGGCAGCATGTTTATTTCACCTTCGAAGCGATCTCGATCGTCTACGCCCTTGGTTCAATCATCATCCTCTTTCGAAGCTCCAACTGGACGAAGGAAGCTGACCGGCGCCAGGTTCAGTTGCAGGCGAGGGGCCATTACCCGTCCGTCGATGTCTTCATCTGTACCTATAACGAACCAATCCACATCCTTGAAAAATCAGTGATAAGCGCAAGCGCCATGGACTATCCACGGTTGCGCGTCTTTGTGTGCGACGACACGCGCCGCCCCGAAATCAGTCAATATTGCGGGCGCGTCGGCGTCAACTACATCACCCGTCCCGATAACCGCCATGCGAAGGCCGGCAATCTCAACAATGCGCTTGAAATGACCAACGCCGACGATGATGGTTCGGACCTGATCATGGTGCTTGATGCCGATTTTGCCCCGCAGGAAAACTTTCTCATGCGGGTCGTCGGCCTGTTCGAGGAGGAAAGTATTGGCCTCGTCCAGACGCCGCAATTTTATTTCAACTCGGATCCGATCCAGCACAATCTTGGCGTTCGATCCTCCTTCGTCGATGATCAGAGGGTGTTTTTCGACACCTTCCAGCCGGCCAAGGACGCGGTAGGTTGTGCGTTTTGTGTGGGGACGAGCTTCGTTGTACGCCGCTCGGCGCTTAACGCGATGGGAGGATTTCCCCATGAAGCGCTTTCGGAAGACATGCTGCTTACCTACCGGCTGATGGAACGCGGTCATGTCACACGCTGGCTGAACGAAAAGCTCAGCGTCGGGCTTTCTGCCGAGGGAATTCCTGAATACATCACGCAGCGGACGCGCTGGTGTCTTGGTACGATCCAGATCGGACTACTCAAAGACGGGCCGTTGTGGCTTGGCCGGTTCACGCTGACCCAGCGTCTCCACTACGTCCACGGTCTCTTGTGCTGGCTGTCGAAGCCGTTCATCCTGTGCATGCTGTTTGCGCCATCGATCTACTGGCTGTTCGACGTCACCGCAATCCAGGCCGACGACATCGTCTTCATGAAATATGGAATTTCGGCGCTCTTTGTCTTCTGGAGTTATTCGTCATGGATTTCGGTAGGGCGAACCTTGCCGCTTTTTACCGAAGTGACGCACGCAATTACGGCACTGCCGATCACAATCGCCCTCTTGCAGGCGGTGCGCAAACCCTTCGGACGGCCGTTCAAGGTGACACAAAAGGGTGGCGACCGGTCAACGATCCGCATCCATGCGCCCACAGCGATCTTCTTCGGCCTGGTGACGCTACTTTCGGCCACCTCCGTTGCCTCAACTGTGTTCGTCTGGAGTTCACCGACCGAATTCTCGCAGCGCGATTGCCTCAACCTCGTGTGGTCGGGCTTTTCCATGCTCATTGCCTTCGTCAGTCTTCTTGTGTGCATAGAACTGCCGCGCTTCGGCCAGGAGGAACTGATCAAGGTGTCCGTTCCCGCCACATTGCGGATCGGTGACACTGAGCATCAGGTGAAGATCGAGGCGATGTCGACTGAAAACGTGGTCATCAGCAACATGGAGGCGCACGCCAGCGGGGAAGGGGAACTCTACCTTGGCGCAACCGGCTGGATGAAAATCGATTTGAGCGATGAAAATTCCAGCAACTGCTTCGCCATCTCGCCCGGTTTTGAGCAGCACAACGCAATCCTTCGCATGCTCTTTCGTCAGTCGCCCGACAATGTAGCAAGCACGGGAAGGCTGACCACGTCCATGCTGACACTATGCAGACGCGCCTTTGTTGGCTGACGCCAGGGGAACTGACCGGATGATAGGATGATCGATCAGGCGTATGATCGAAGACGCCCCGCTAACGGAGACTGGTCATGGCCAGTCAGCTATCTTTAATCGAAGGCGGCTGCCTTTGCGGCGACGTTCGCTATCAATCGTCAAAGCGGCCAACGCTCGGCGCTTACTGCCACTGCAGGATGTGCCAGAAAGCCTATGGGGGGCCGTTCCAGGCAACCATCTGCTCTCCAAAGCACGATTTCCGGTTCACCCGTGGATCGCCCAGATACTATCGTTCCAGCGAAATCGCCCAGCGCGGCTTCTGCGATCGATGCGGTTCGCCGCTCCTGTTCCATTATCACGACGTCCCAAGGTCTGGGTTCTCATCGCAAGACTGGCCCCTCAGAAAAGACGCCGTCTGGGGGACGGCGGCGCATTATCACACGGACCAGCGCATTTCCTGGTGTCCTATTGACGATGGATTGCCGCAGTGGACAAGCCAAAAAACCCTGCATCGGGATGAGGCAGGGGGTAACGGCAAATTCAAGCCTGCAGCAGACGATCGATCGTGATGGGAAGATCGCGCATGCGCTGTCCCGTCGCATGGTATATGGCGTTCGCGATGGCGGGAGCCACGGCAACCGAGCCGATTTCGCCAAGGCCCTTCACGCCGATCGGGCTGACCTTGTCGTCGGTTTCGTCGACGAAAATCACATCGATATCATAGACATCGGCGTTTGAGGCGACGTGATAGTCCGCAAGACTGTGGGCCATGCACCGGCCGAGATTATGATCGACCGCCGCGTCCTCGTATAGTGCCTTGCCGATACCCATGACGCATGCACCGATGATCTGGCTCCGGGCGGTTTTCGGGTTGAGGATACGCCCGGCTGCAACCGCGCAAACCAGCCGGGTGACCCGGACCACGGGCAGGTCTTCATCGATGCGAACCTCTGCGAAGACCACCGAATGCGTGACGCCGGTATATTTCTTGCCGAAGGGCACGTTAAAGATGGTTGCTGTCGCGCAGATATCATCGCGGCCCGAAAGATGCGAAAGATCGACAAGGGCTGCCGCAGAAAGCAATTCGGCGCCTTCCCGGTTACCGACAATTCCGGCCTGCCTTGCCCGGGAGAGGATGAGCTTTTTGAGTTTCTTGCAGGCGGCCTCTACGGCCGATCCCGTGGTCGCGGCGGTCCATGATCCACCCTGAATGGGATTGAAGGGCAGGGCGGAGTCGCCGAGGCGAACGACGATCCGATCCATCGGCGCGCCGAGCGCATCCGCAGCGAGCTGGCTGAGGATCGTATAGGTTCCGGTGCCGATGTCGGTGATCGATGATGTCACTTCAAACCTGCCATCGGCAAGAAGAGAGACCTTTGCGCGTGCGGGCACTGGCGCCATCGCTGCCTCCCATGCGCCGGTGGCCATGCCAAAGCCGATCAACTCCTTCCCCTTGCGCATCGAACGGGGCGCCGATCGGCGCCTCTCCCAGCCAAAGTGGGCGGCTCCTTCCAAATAGCATTCGCGTAGTGCCTTGCTGCTGAACGGGCGTTTCTCGCTCTGGTCGCTTTGCGTGTAATTTGCAAAACGCAGAGCGAGCGGGTCTATATTGGCAGCATAGGCCAATTCATCCATGGCACATTCGAGCGCGAACATCCCGGTGGCGGCCCCGGGCGCGCGCATGTCGCATGGCGAAACAGTATCGAGTCTTGCCAGCTCGTAGGAGAGCTCGACATTGTCGCAGCCATAAAGGCTCGCCGAAAAATTCACCAGAGGGTCCTGGGCGTCCTCATATTGTGACGTGGCGGCAATCGCCTTGTGGCGAATGGCGCGCAGCCGCCCGTCCATATCCGCGCCAAGGCAGACGGTTTGTATGGCATTGGCGCGATAGCCGAGCGCGAACATGTGATCGCGCGGAACGACGAGGCGAACGGATCGCTTGAGTGCCTTTGCCGCCATCACCGCGAGAAAAACCGATTGCTGTGGCCGCAGTCCAAGGCCGAACGCGCCGCCGACGAAACTGCTGACAACGCGCACCTTGCGGCGAAACAGACGGAAGGCGACCTTCAGAAAAAGCTCAACGCTTTTCGGGCTCTGCGTCTTGTCATAGACGGTGACCGACCTTTCACCCCACGCCACAGTGGTCGCGAAAAGTTCCATCGGGTGGTGATTCTCGGCAGCCGTCGTATAGGTGGCCTCGATCTTGATGGGTGCCTGCGCCAGGGCGCGAGGCGCATCGCCTGTGGGGTGTGGCGCCGGAGCGACGCCGAGCCGATTTCGCCGTGGCTTGAAAGCCGTTGATCGGGCAAGGTCGGTCAGATGGTCCTCGGGGGCATAGGAGACACGCACCAGCGCTGCGCCATCGCGCGCCGCTTCATAGGTTGACGCGACAACAAGCGCGACCGGCTGTCCGCTAAAATGCACACGATCGTCGTAGAGCGGCCGGAACGGCTTGCCGGGTGGTCCTGCCAGATCCTTGTAGAGAAAACCGAACGGCCAGAGCCAGGGGCGGTTCTTGTGGGTGATGATCGCAACAATGCCTGGAAATTGCATTGCCGCTGCCGTATCGATCAACGTCACCCGCCCCCTTGCGATCGATGCGGGTACGATCGCCGCGTGGAGGAGATCGGGGACATGATGTTCGCCAGCGTATTTGGCCCGGCCCTCAACCTTCGGCGGTCCGTCAATGCGCGAGATGTCCTTACCCGTGAATGCAGAATCGTGATCCATCGGCATACCCTCAGTGGATGCGCTTGTCGGATTGCAACTGGGGCGTCCTTGAAGCGGCCTGCTCGAGCGCCCGAACGACGGTCCTGCGCGCAAGTTCTATCTTGTAGCCATTGTCTGAAAGTGCCACGGCCGGCGACAGCAGGATGCTGGCGAACTGATCGAAGTTGCCACGGGATGCTGTGCGGCCAACCAGCAAGACTTCCGCCGCCGTATTGCGCCACGGTTTGTGCGCTACGCCGCCGAGTGCCACCTGCGCCATTGAGATGACGCCGTCATCGATCGCAAGCAACACCGCAGCTGATACGAGCGCAAAGGCATAGGACAGGCGGTCGCGGATCTTCAGGTAGCTGTATCGCGGTGCCTCGGGGGTCGGGGGCAACTCGATCCCAAGGACGATCTCATCGTGGCGCAGGATTGTATCCTGTTGCGGGGTTTCGCCGGGAAGCCGGTGAAACTCGGCGAGCGAAATGGCGCGCGTTCCCTCCGGCCCCTTGACGATCACCGTCGCTTCAATGGCAGCAAGGGCAACACACATGTCAGATGGATGGGTGGCCACACAGGCGTTGCTTGCCCCGAGAATGGCATGGTTGCGGTTGAGCCCGTCTCGCGCAGGACAGCCGCTGCCGGGCATGCGTTTGTTGCACGCCGTTGCGACATCGTAGAAATATGCACAGCGCGTGCGCTGCATGAGATTGCCCGCGACCGTGGCAGCGTTGCGCAGCTGGGCAGAAGCCCCTGCGAGGATGGCGCTGGCGAGCAGGGGATAATGGCTTTCGACCGCGGCATGGCACGCAACCTCCGCGTTGGTCACGAGCGCGCCTATCCTCAGGCCTCCGTTTGCGGTCTGGCCGATTTCCCGCAGCGGCAAGTCATTGATATCGATGATCGTCGTCGGCGTCGCGACGTCATATTTCATCAGATCAACGAGGTTGGTCCCACCAGCAAGGAGTTGCGCACCCGAATCGTCGCCAAGCCGCGCGATGGCCTCCTCAATGCTGGCCGCCCGCAAATATTCAAATCGCCTCATGGCACTGGTTTCCCCCTCAAGGCCACAAGAACCTCTTCGATCGCATCGACAATGCCGATATAAGCGCCGCACCGGCAGAGATTTCCGCTCATTGCCTCGCGAATCTCTTCGCGCGTTCTCGCCCTGCCTTCCGAAATGAGGCCGATGGCCGAACATATCTGCCCTGGCGTGCAATAGCCGCACTGCAGGGCGTCATGGCGGATGAATGCCTCCTGCACAGGATGGCGCTTGTCCGGCGAACCAATCCCCTCAATGGTGGTGATTTCGGCGCCATCGCGGCTGACGGCAAGGACGAGGCAGCTGTTGATGCGCTTTCCATCGATGAGGACCGTGCACGCGCCGCATTGGCCATGGTCGCAGCCCTTCTTCGTGCCCGTGAGGCCAAACTCCTCGCGCAAAAGGTCAAGCAGTGTGACGCAGGTTTCGATCGTGGCATCGCGTGCAACGCCATTGATCGAAAATCTCACGCTGCGTGTTGTCGTTGACCGCGTATCCATGATGATCGTTGGCCCCGGCGCATTGTTCATCGATGTCTGTCAAGCCTTGCGCAAACACTAGGCGCGCATGGGCCCCATGACAAGCCGGCCCCTTGACGATCGGGGGGCAACCCTCGCTTGTGGCTGTCAGCCGGGCGGCATGCTGCCACTGCCATTGGGGGAAAACCGGACGCTGCAGGGTTTCCTAGCTCGTGGCTGGGGCCTGCGTGCCTTAACCAGATTGCCCGTCAAGGCTGGCAAAGGCATGTCCGATCGCTTGAATCGGCGATGCAAGGGGCGCTGGCAAAATCCCGCAAAAGCAACCGCCGGATGATGGTGGTCGAGGCCACAAATACGTGCAATATGTAAGCCGCTGGCGCGGCCAAGCAAATCGGCTGTCGGCAGTGTGATGGCACGGTTGGGTGAATGATGCGGGACCGTCGATCCAAGAAGGACGTCAATGCCTCGACATGGCAAAGGCCCTTTCGATCCTTTTTGGCCCTGGCGATGGCAGCGCTTCTCATTGCAGCCTCAAGCGCGCTCATCGGTCTTGATTTTTATCGTGCCCGCAGGGCTGCGATCGTCGACACCACCGCAGATATGAAGGTCTTTGCCGATCGCCTCGTCGACCAGCTTGGCGTCCTTTCCGGTGACACGGTCACCCTGGTCGGGATCATTGCATCTGTGTCGAACGCGTTTTTGGTGCCACCTCCCGAACGCATGAATGACAAGATCGCGATCCTGCGCGAAGGTATCGCCCGCTCGCCGCATATTGACGGGGTCTATGTCGGTTATCCGGATGGCTCGTTTTTTCATGTTGTCAACCTCAAAGGGCCCGGCTGGCGCAAGGCGCTTGATGCCCCGCCGGGGGCCGTGACGGCGGTGCGCACGATCGAAAAGTCTCCAGGTGGGGGCACAGACAACCGGCTGATTTTTATTGATGCC
>NZ_JBBNAM010000252.1:0-35353 GCF_037994425.1 Phyllobacterium sp. | reverse complement strand
CAAGGTCCACGTAGCTAAACAGCTCGCCAGTTCGATTATCGCTTCCGCGCACCCGCGCCTCCGAATCTCTTCGGAGCCAGTGAATCATGATCACAGCGTGTCGGCGAGCGACTTTTTCAACAGCCTGTTAGGCCGAACATCCGATGTTAGTGTATCTTGGAATGATCGTTTTCATTTGCAGCGTAATTATTTCAATTTGGTATTTCATCTCCGCAAGCGAAGTCCCAACCGAGGCCGAAATTGTGCGCTCATGGGACGGTCGAGAAATCGATGAGGAAATTCGTCAAGCAACACTCCAGCGCCAAAATTTTAGGCTCCGCAGTCTAGTTGCCATGGCCGTTGGCGTGGTATTTGGCCTGACCCCCTTCGGGCTGTTTATCTACTAAGTTTTCGGATTTCGTCCAGGTATTCGAAAGCTTTGAGATTAACCCGGCAGGTCGTCAAATTGGGCTTTGACGGCGCGCTCCGTCGAAAAAATCGGTACCCTGCTGCTTGAGAAAATCTCGTTACGGAGGCATCCAAGGTCCTCGCGAGTGTACTCAAGAATTTCTCTCGCAGGCGTCTCCCAAGATGATCAATCGGGCATCTCTGGCAACCCAGCCCATATCTGCGCAATCTTGAGAAGTGATAGCGGGCGTAACACCCATCGATCCACGGTCGAATGGTCGAACACCGATATTACGCACTGCAGTTATTTCTCTTAGATAAGCCATCGCTTCAAACGCAATTTGAAAGTCGCCGCTTCATGCGTCGTACGGTTTCTATAGCGCCGCCTCACCGGCGACGCTTTGCAAAATATTCCCATCGCGACCTTGGTTTTCCGGCTTTCATAGCCGTAGTACTACGGCGCATCCCCAGATACGCTCCATCTTCAGCGTAAGGTGCGTTTATGGCGTCGGTTTTTGAAGTTCGGTTTGGTTCCAGCTCCCGGCCAACGCTCCTGACGACCTACTTTGCCCTTGGCCTATAAGCACCGAGACGGCTCGAAGGGGCCGTCTCGCCCGCGCCGAATCAACCTGACAGCGGCAACGCTTGGCTCGCCTCGCCCATGACAAACCGCCAGACATTGGCGCGGGCGATGGCCCTTGGCACCAAGGCGGTGATGATCGTTAGACCTACGCGCATTTACACCGGCTGCAAAATTAGGTCGGGCGGTCCAGTCCGTTCATCGCATTTCAATGCTTCGGTGGCATCCTCTCGGCACGAGGGATCATTGGGCCTACCGTTTCGATTTCGGTCAGTTATGGACCTTCGATTCCGATCCGTCCGATGACAGTCACGCTGCGTAGAGTACCGTGTCACCGCGCGGCGTCATCGCCCATCGCTGGGCCTCGCGAGTGCGGCGCGCTCAAAATCTCGCAATTCGTGCAGGTCTCGGAACATCATTATGCGTTTACGAAAGATGACAAGAGAGCGATGGTGCTTACTATTATGAACGAATGGTTTCCGGCCGCGGCGCGAAATTACGGCGACAAAATTAGTTCTATTGGTATTTTTATTGGTATCTCAGTATGTGTTGAAGAGAATCTCGCAATATATCAATAGATTACGTCACTGATTTGTGTCCTCTTCTGGCACCATTCCCAAGTTCTTCGATGTTTGCCTACATCCTTGAATTCTTTGAAAAGCCGCGGATTTCCGGGGGCCTTTTCATTTTCGTACTGGTTTATTGCTTCTCGAAATGCGGTGGTGCGCAGCCGCACGGGCCCATTCGGCGCAATCGCACATTTACCCACAAGCGATAAATCGTTATATCTCCTTCCACGATTGGAGCGCTCGTCACTTTGATGCTCACTCGCCATGAGAACGAAACGATGTCCGAAACGCGCCGCAAGCTGACGACCATCTTTTCCGCTGACGTCCAGGACTACACGCGCCTGATGCAGGCCAACGAGGAAGGTACCCTTGCGACCCTCCGACAGTACCGCGATGCCATGGCGCGTCTAATCGGATCGCATGGTGGCCGGGTCATCAACACCTGGGGCGACGGGCTGATCGCTGAATTTCCGAGCGTCGTCGAGGCGGTCCGTGCGGCCATCGACGTTCAAAATGAGCTCGCCGGTTACAATGGCGCGCGATCTCCGGGCGAGCGCATGCTCTTTCGCATCGGCATCAATCTCGGCGACGTCATTGCGGAGGACGACGATATCTATGGCGACGGCGTCAATATCGCAGCGCGCCTGCAGGCGACCGCAAAGGCCGGCGGTATCGTCATTTCCCATACGGTCTACGATCAGGTCCGCAACAAGGTGGCTGTCGGCTTCGAGTTCCTCGGGGCGCTCAGCGTCAAGAATATTGAAGAGGGCGTCCCTAGCTACGCGGTGAGGATCGGCGCTTCAGGGGACGAGAACACGCTGACGCAATCGTACCCGGCCTTTGGACGCGAGCCCACGCAGGCAATGCCAACGGCTCCCACGGCGGCGTCCGCTTTGCCGCCACTTCCCCGCCGGCGGTTCGGCGTCCTCGCCGTCGCAGCCGCAATGCTTGTCGGCATCAATTTCCTCTCATGGGATGGCGAATTCTGGGCCCGTTGGCCGCTCCTGGGCATTGGCGCGCTTGCAGCCCTGCTCTGGGTACGGACAGCGAAAGCTATCGATCGCGCTACCGGAACTTTGGCCGTGATTGGCCTCGGCATTGCCGGGATCAACCTGTTTTCCTGGTCCGGCACGTTCTGGGCAGTGTGGCCCCTTTTTGGACTCGCCGTACTTGCCGGCCTCAGATGGGCCATGCGCCGGCAAGGCGCCGCCCGTTACTGAGCGTTAGGCATTTGCGCGGCGGTAGAATGCCAGCGAACCGGCGAGCATAAGCAGGGCCCCGCCGCACACGCGATCGAGCCACAAGGCGCCAGATGTGCGCAGGAAGCGTGCAGCGCGCGAACCAAGGACAGCGTAGCCAAACATCACGACGAAATCGATGAGCGCAAATGTTACAGCCAAAACCGCATATTGCGGCAATTGCGGCATGGAAGAATCGATGAATTGCGGCAGAAAGGCCGAGAAGAATAGGTATCCCTTCGGGTTGGTGGCGGCGACGGCGAAGCTCTTCAGGAACACCGACCGCACTGAAACATGCGGGACGGCATTTGGAGCGGCACTCGATAATTCGAGCGTTCCCTTTGAACGAATCAGCATGACGCCTAGAAAGGTGAGATAGAAGACACCAATCCACTTGACGACGGAGAACCAGAACTCGGAGGCTGCCAATAGGGCTCCGAGGCCAAGAGCGACCGCGCCGATGAGGACAAAATCGGATAGCACAGCTCCGGCCATGCCAAAGCACGCGGTCCTGATGCCGAAGCGCGAGCCATTGGTGAGCGCCAAGATCACGGTCGGACCGGGTGTCGTAATGCCTATGAAGGCGACCAGCGCGAATGCTACGATTGTCAGGTGCGTCATCAATCCTCCCATCCTCTCAACCAACATTCTTGCCTGTATGCAAATGTCAAGGGCGCTATCGCCCAGCCTGTCCGGTTTCGATCAGGCCGCGCAACGTTTCCTCGCGCGGCAGAGCACCAAACAGGTTTGTCTTTAGCGTCACGTCGACCTGCAACGACCCGAGCAAGCGTTCCGCATCATGCGAACGTCCGAGCAACCGCGCGGCCGCAAGGAGCAGCAACGGGGGGATGGGAAAGAGCCTCGCCTTGATGCCCATGCCTTTGGCGAAGGTCCGCACGAGTTCCGGCGTGGAAAGATCATTGCCATCGGCCAAAAGGACGGTCTTCCCGTTTGCCTCGGCCAACTCCAAGGCCCTGCCGATGATCGTCGCAAGGTGACGAACATTCAACAGGCTGCGCCGGTTGTCGACAGACGCAAGCGGCAACGGCAAACCGCTCGCGACCAGCCGCATCAAGCGTTCGAGATTGCCGGGATTGCCGGGGCCGTAAACGAGCACCGGGCGGAGAACAACGAGTTCCATATTACTTTGCCGGCAAATTTCACGCAATGCCTGCTCGGCTTGCCACTTGCTGATTGCGTATTCGCTTGCAGGTTGCGGGGGATCGGCCTCCGTGAATGGCCGCGCCGAAAAATCTCCCATGACGCCAGCCGAACTGACGAAGACGAGACGCTTCACCCTCGCTGCGGCGGCGGCTTTTGCCAATTCGACCGTTGCATCAACGTTGACTCGGCGGAATAATTCGCGCGCGGCGTTGGGGCCCTCACCGGTCTTGTGGGCGCGAGCAGCAAGATGGACAACGACATCGCAGCCGGACACAAGGGAAGACCAATCGGCCACGGCCGCAATGTCGCCGACCTCTTGCACCGACAATCCGGCATGAAAGGCAAGCGGATTGGTATCTGCAGTCCGCACCAACGCACGGACTTTCCAGCCTTCGGCGAGCAGTTGCTTTACCGTTTCACGACCGACGAAACCTGCCGCGCCCGTAACCAGGATTTCTTTTCGTAGATTCATACGACGAGACTGCTTTGGCGGCTCGCATTGTTCAATCCCCATTGGCCGAGATTGTGGAGCCCCCTTCTTTAGACTTTGGGATAATTGACGTTTTTTTGGTGGGGCGATAGATGTCGCCAATTCTGGAGGACTGCGTGGGAAGGGAGGCCCAGGCAAAAGACCACTACAACGCCCACACCTAAATATTGCGCATTCACTCCCAAGAGTTGCGGGGGCTGACCTGTGGGCCCAGCTTTTTGGCGCCTGGTTAAATCGATTTAGTTACAAATTTATTTGGAGGAGACTCATGATTATCAAAAGGACACTTCTGGCCGGATTGCTCGGCTGCACGGTGTTGGCAGGGTGCAATTCGGATGAGAAGGCCGACGCGAATGCCGAGGGGACAGGCACCTTCGCCACGGACGTCGAGGCGCTGAAGCGGGCAAACGCTGCTCTTGTTGCCAATCTCGACAAGAAATCTGAGAAGGAACAACTCGATAAGCTTGCGGCGGACTTCAACCCAACAGGGACTACAGACTTTGGTCGCCAGCTTGACCGACGCCCGGCAGGCTGATCATAAGCTGATCGTCGCGTCCACTGTTTCAAAGATCAATACGATCGACTTGCCGTTGGCCGCCGAGCGACTGAAGTCGGCGGACGCCGCCAGCCGGTCCTTCGCGGCGCTTGCGCCTCGTACCAACCAAGTCCTCAAGGACATTGCGGCCGTACTATCAGCCGATAGCGTGCCTGCGGCTGGCAAAGCCAAGCTGGCCGACTTTGAGAAGCAGACCAACGCTGTAAAGGATGATTTCGCCGAAGCCTTGAAGCAATATGAACGAACGATCGGCGAAGCCGGCGCCTTGATCGACAAGGTCAATGCTGCTCTCGCGGCCGGCGACTTGGAAACCGCCGCGAAACTCTCCGCGGAGCTTGCAGCCCTGCCGAAAGCTCTTGAGGCGCTCACCAAGAACATAGCCGATAAGACCGCAGCATTGGACAAGCGGCTCTCTCCCTTGGCGGGCCCTTGGGAGGAAGCCCTCGAATTCCCCCGCCCACGTTCAGACGTACCGCTGACGCAATACGTCAACCTCTTCGTTGGAACCGACATGACGGATTCCGGCGGTGGTCACTCGGGCAACGACAATCCGGGGGCACAGACACCCTTCGGTATGGTCAGCTTCGGGCCAGATACTCGGGGCAGCGGCAACGGATGGGGTTACGGTTCCGGTGGCTACTATTACGGCGACTCATCAATTCAGTTCTTCAGCATGACGCATCTAAACGGCCCGGGTTGCCGCGGCCAAGGCGCCGTTGCCATGCTCCCCACCAACAATGCCACCCAGAGCTTGAGATCAGGTGTGCCTTACTCACACGCCAACGAAGCAGCTGAAGCGGGCTATTACAAGGTAAAATTAGACAACAATATCATTACAGAGGTAACCGCCACCCCGCGTACGGGCATGATGCGCGTTACCTATCCGGAATCTGCGAAGGCGTTTTTGATTTTGAATTCGCAGTTGAATAATGCCAGCAAATATGGTGTCGACACAAAATGGGTCGATGTCAAAATGGGCGAGGACGGACTCTCCCTTTCCGGCAACGCGACACCGGGCGAGCTCAGGCTGCGGGCCAAGAACAAGGCTGGTGCTTGGCAGAACGGAGGTTTCCACGAGGGCACCGAACCGCATTATATCTGGGCTTTCGCCCATGACTGGTCGTCCTTGGTAGAGAAGCTCGGTGGCAAAACCGCGGCGCAAAACCGTCTGCATACGCTATTTGCGCTCGACTCGAAAAACCCTTTTTCGAAAGAGCCGACAGGCGGTCAACTGAACTCAGGCGAAAGCGGGAGCACCTTTTACATTGGCAACGAACCATCCTTCCAGACACCATGGGCATATAACTGGGTTGGTGCGCCCAAATATGCGCAGTACGTCATCCCGCTGATCATGCGAAAAAACTTTTCGTTGGGATCGGGCGGCCTGCCGGGTAACGACGATATGGGGGCAACATCGGCATGGTATGTCCTTGCCGCCCTCGGCCTATACCCGGTCATCCCGTCCGAACCCGGCCTTGCCGTTTCCACCCCACAGTTCAAAGGCATTTCGCTTTGGCTCGGCAATGGCAAAAAGCTGCGCATTTCGACCGACAAGACAGCAATGCTGAGCGACATCAAGACGCTTCCAGAAGAGGCTCGCTACATCAAGGCCGTGAAGGTGAACGACGTGACTTACGAAGGTACCTGGCTGCCACTCGACAGGATCAAGGACGGCGGCAAGCTTACCTTCGACCTATCCGCGACGCCAACCGAGTGGGGCTCTGAATGGATACCGCCATCGGGACCCAATGCCGATTACTCAAAGCCGACGGCCGCCCCGGTATCCGGCGTGCAGGTCATCCAGTAGTCCTTCCAAGCGGGGCCGCGACGGCGGCCCCACTTGCGACATCACTGCAAATTTCCAGCTCCAATAGCTCACTTTCGCTCGTACCTGCTCCATGCCCACCCAGCGCATTCCGAAGACGGTGTCCTGGCGGCATATCACCTTGTGAAAATTTCTATGGCAGCATCTCCACTTCAAGGCTAGGTTGTGCCTGAGGCATCGTTGACGGTTGTTCAACCGTGACGTGCCCTCTGATAGCAAACACCAAACAATTGAAGGCTGAAGGTGCACCAGGAAGTCGCATTGATCGCAACCGTTGCCGTCGGCTTCGTGTTCGCTGCCATTCTCGGCTATGTCGCCGACCGGCTGCGCCTTCCTCCCTTAGTCGGTTATCTCGTTGCCGGCATCCTGATGGGTTCCTACACGCCAGGTTTCATCGCCGACAGCTCGCTTGCCGGTCAGCTCGCGGAAATGGGCGTCATTTTGCTGATGTTCGGCGTCGGACTGCATTTCTCCGCTTCCGATCTCCTTGCAGTTCGCGGGGTTGCCGTACCCGGCGCGCTCGGCCGCATCGTGCTCGCGACCCTGCTCGGCATGGGGCTTGCGTCTTTGTGGGGTTGGAGTGTCGGGGCCGGACTGGTCTTCGGGCTCAGCCTCTCGGTTGCCAGCACGGTTGTCCTTCTGAAAGCGCTCGAAGAGCGCAACCAGATCGATTCCGTAGGTGGCCGTGTCGCAGTCGGATGGCTGATCGTCGAAGATCTGGCGATGGTGTTGGCACTGGTCCTGCTTCCGGCATTCGCCGGAGTTCTGGGCGGTCACGCCGGCGTAGAGGCAGCGCACGGGGCGACCAATCTTTCGATTGCCGCGACGATCGCAATGACCTTGCTCAAGGTCGCTGCCTTCACCGGCATTGCCGTGTTTGTCGGCCCGAAAGTGGTGCCGTGGTTGCTGACGCTCGTCGCCCGCACCGGCTCGTCCGAGCTCTTTACATTGTCCGTGCTCGCCCTTGCTCTCGGCATCGCCTACGGTTCCGCGGCAATCTTCGGCGTATCTTTTGCACTCGGGGCTTTCTTTGCCGGAGTCGTCATGAGCGAATCGCATTTGAGCCGCAGGGCGGCCGCCGATTCGCTACCGCTGCAGAACGCTTTTGCGGTCCTGTTCTTCGTTTCAGTCGGCATGCTTTTTGATCCCTCGATCATCGTGCGCGAGCCAATTGCCGTGATTGCGGTTCTGGCATTGATCGTCATTGGCAAGTCGCTCATCGCCTTCTTCGTCGTTCTTCTGTTGCGATATCCGGTGGGGATGGGGGTACGTATCGCCACCGGCCTTGCCCAGATCGGCGAGTTTTCTTTCATCCTCGCCGGGCTTGGCGTTACGCTGGGCCTGCTACCTCGCGAGGGCCAGGATTTGATCCTCGCTGGCGCTATCCTTTCGATCACCCTAAACCCACTGGTATTGGTCGCCGGTGAAGCAGTGCAAAAGCAATTGCAAACTGTCTGGCCAAAGCTGACAGCGAGTTACGGCAAAGCGAAATATGAGAAGCTCAATCGCGCGATCGAAAAGATTCGGGCCGCGAATGAGGAGCGCAACAGGCAGCACCAGCTCGAGATACAACAGCTTTGCGAGACATTTCCGCTCTTCTCGCAGGTAGATGAAAATTCTCAGGAAGAATTGTTGCTTCTGTTCCGGCCGAAATCCGCATCGCCCGGCGAACGGATCATGCGCACGGGTGATCGCCCTGACGGGCTCTATTTCATTGCTTCCGGTGCCGTGGAGGTGGAACTCGACAGCGACCCCATTCGGCTGGAGGCCGGGGCCTTCTTCGGCGAAATGGCGCTGCTCAGTGGCGGGCGGCGTACGGCCGATGTCATAGCCATCGATTTTTGCGAGTTCCTTCTCCTTGAGAGGCGCGACTTCAATGTCTTCATGTCCCGGCATCCTGCGCTGCGCAAGGCAGTCAGCAACATGGCGCGCGAGCGTGCTGAAATGAACGTTTCGCGTCGTAAGCGAAACGGCCAGTCGCTCGACGTGAATTGAGCCCAGGTCTCAATCTTCCAGAGTTGCCGGGTAAGAATGCTGCGCCATCCAGGCGCCGGCGGTGGTATGATCACACAACGCTAACATGACGCATTGAAACTGCGGCCCTCTCCAACTAATATATTAATTTCAATCTGGAGAATTTCATGGACACGCTTACCGCCCCTCGCCATCTGCGGCTTCATGCCAGCGACAATGTCGTCGTCGCTGTCGATTCCTTTCAGGCCGGGCAGAAAATCGAGGGAGTAACGGTTGCTGATCGCGTGCCGCGCGGCCACAAGCTCGCTTCGCGCGCCATTGCCGAAGGCGAACCGGTGCGCAAGTTCGGGCAGATTATCGGCTCGGCATCGAAACTGATCGAGCCCGGGCAGTGGGTCCACGAACATAATCTCAACTATAGCGATTTCGTCCGCGAGGCCGACACGGGTCACGCGCCGCATTCCAACGGCGTGCTGCCGCTGGGCGAACGTGCCACCTTCCAGGGTTTTCGCCGTGCCAATGGTCGTGCGGGCACGCGCAATTATATCGGGGTTCTCACCTCGGTGAACTGCTCTGCCTCCGTCGCGCGCTTCATTGCCGAAGCGGTGCGCAAGTCTGGCTTGCTTGATGAATACCCGACGATCGATGGCATCATACCGCTGGTACACGGGGGCGGCTGCGCCATGGATACCAACGGCGAAGGCTACGAAGTCCTTAAGCGAACGCAGTGGGGCTACGCTACGAACCCCAACATTGGCGCCGTACTCATGGTTGGCCTTGGGTGCGAGGCATTCCAGATCGGGCGATGGAAGGACGCTTACGGCATCGCCGAGAACGATACCTTCAGAAGCCTCACGATCCAGGAAGTGGGCGGCACCCGCAAGACGATGGAAGCAGGCATCGCCGCCGTGCGCGACATGCTGCCGGTTGCAGCAAGGGTAACGCGTGAGACCATTCCCGCCTCGGAGCTCATGCTCGCCCTGCAGTGCGGCGGGTCCGACGGCTATTCCGGAATCACCGCCAATCCGGCCCTCGGTGCGGCGGTCGATCTTCTCGTCAAGCATGGCGGTACCGCCATCCTTTCCGAAACGCCGGAGATCTATGGCGCTGAGCACCTCCTTATCGAACGCGCTTCCAACTCTCAGGCAGTCGAGCGGCTGCAATCCATCATTGCCTGGTGGGAGGATTATACTGCCCGCAACAAGATGGAGATGAACAACAATCCGTCGCCCGGCAACAAGGCCGGAGGTCTGACAACCATACTCGAGAAATCGTTAGGCGCGGTCGCCAAGTCCGGTACCTCACCGCTCGAGGCCGTCTACGGCTATGCTGAGCCGGTCACCGCGCATGGCCTCGTGTTCATGGATACGCCGGGCTACGACCCCGTCTCGGCAACCGGACAGGTTGCCGGCGGCGCTAATGTTCTCGCCTTCACCACCGGGCGCGGTTCCGCCTACGGCTGCAAGCCGACGCCTTCGATCAAGCTTGCCACAAATACACCGATGTATAACCAGATGATCGAGGACATGGACATCAATTGCGGCGACATCCTCGATGGAGTCTCGATCGAAGCAAAGGGCCGCGAGATCTTTGACCGGGTTCTCAAGGTCGCTTCCGGCGAGCACAGTAAATCGGAAGAGCTCGGCTATGGTGATGCGGAGTTCGTACCCTGGCAGATCGGCGCCACGATGTAGGCGAAAGGGCCCCGGAGTGTTAGAAATGAAAACGGGAGCCGTCGGCTCCCGTTTCTTTCCAGGCCACTAAGATTACGCCGCCGACTGCTGCTGCTTGGCGCGCGCAACGATCTGTGTCGGGTTGACGAAGCGCAGGGCGATCAGCAGCCAGATCAGGGTCGTGATCATATAGACCACCGCCATGGCGTCGATCGATTGGACGGCACGCACACCCGAAGCAAAGACTGAATAGTACAGCGCGACAACAAGAGTCTGGCTCGTCGGCCCTGCCGTCAGGAATGTCAGTTCGAACATGGCCACCGTGCGTACCAGAACGAGCAGGAGCGCCGCCAGGATACCCGGCAGAAGCATCGGTAGGAGAACGTGCACGAACAACTGGAACGTGCCCGCGCCGAAGACCCGTGCAGCGGCCTCGATCTTGGGGTCGATTTGCTCGATGAACGGAATCATAACCAATATGACGAAGGGCACCGTCGGAACGAGATTGGCAAGGACCACGCCCCAGAAGGTGCCGCCGACGCCCGCCTGATAGAGCACCGTTGCCAAGGGAATACCGAAGGTGATCGGGGGCACCAGCAGCGGCAGCAGGAAAAGCAGCATAACCAGTTTCTTGCCGGGGAAATCCCTTCGCGCCAGCGCGTAGGCTGCCGTCACACCGAGGATTCCGGACAGGGCCACCACGGCGAAGACGATCTGGAAGGTAACGAGAAGGACATCACCGAGCTGGAACTCGGTCCAGGCGGTGAAGTACCACTTCGTCGTCCATCCGGCCGGCAGCCATGTGCCGAGCCAGCGGGTGGCGAACGACGAGAAGATCACCGTCATGATCATTGCCAGAAGATTGAGGATGAAGAAGCCGACCAGCACCCAGACGGCGGTGATCCAGAGCTTTGCGGCTATTGTCGTGTCACGGATCATCGGTCAGCCCTTTCCGCCGGCGGTCGAGCCGCGATAGAACATATTGCGGACGACGAGAACCGCCACGACGATCAACAGCTGGACGGCAGCCATGATCATGGCTATCGCCGATGCCATCGAATAATCATATTGCTCGAACGCCGCCTGGTAGGCTGCAATGGAGATGACGCGGGTGGGCCCGGCGGGCGCACCGAGCAGAACGGCTGATGGGAACACTGCAAAAGCCTGGACGAAGGAAAGGCAGAAAGCGATGGCCAGACCCGGGACCAACAGCGGAAGCATGACAAAGCGAAAGCGCTGCCAGCTGGTTGCACCATGGGTGGCTGCCGCCTGTTCCAGGGCCGGGTCAATTCCCGATACGTAGGAGAGGGTCAGCAGGAACGTGAACGGGAAGCCTGTGATGATCAGCGAAGAGAAAACGCCCCAGTAATTGTTCGTGAGCTTGAGTGGCCGGTCGATCATGCCGAACTGCATGAGCGTGCGGCTGAACCAGCCCTGCGGTCCGAGATAGTTCAGCAGCCCTTCGGCGACAAGGACCGTCCCCAGCGTGACCGGAAGGACAAGGATAGTCGTCAGCAGGCGCTGATGCTTCATCAGCCGTACCCGCAAGGCCACCGGGATAGCGATAGCAATGCTGATCACCGTGACCGGTACCGCAAGCCAGAGCGTGGTGAGAATTGTGTCATAGAGGAACGGGTCGGCGAAAAACTTCTGATAGTTGCCGAGCAGGCCGCCTTCCTTTGGGGTGAAGGATAGGATCAGACCGTAAATGAACGGGTATACGAAGACGGCCAGCAAAAACAGGAAAGCCGGCAGAACTAGCAACGTTACGCCATCGATGCCGCGGACCGCTAACCGCTGGCGCAGCGAAAGGCGGTAGTCGAATGAGGACGAGGGTGCGGTTATGCTCGCCATGGCCGTCACGCAGCAAAAGCCAGCGCACGCGCCGGGTCGATGGACAACCAAATGGAGCTGCCGAGCTCTGCGCTCCGGCCAGCGTGGAAAACCAGTTCCAGACCGCCGGCGGTGCGCGCGGTCCCGACGAATTCGCGACCGCGATATTCGATGGTTTCGACGACGGCCTCGACAGTCTCCGCCGACTTTTTGCCGGCAACGACGTCGTCCGCACGGGCGGCAATGACTGCCGCGTCCCCAGGCTGAAGCGCCGTGCGCGCAGTTCCGGTCAAGATCGCACTGCCAACCGCGACACTCGTGCGGTCCCCGTCCCTCGCCACGACTTTACCGGTCAGGCGATTGCGATAGCCCATGAACTCGGCGACATCGAGGTGATCCGGCCGCTCGTAAAGGTCACTCGGCACGCCGACCTGACGAATTTCGCCATCGCGCAGGACAACCACGCGATCGGCCAACGACAAGGCTTCGTCCTGGTCGTGAGTGACGTAGATCGTGGTCGCGCCGAGCTGATTGTGAATCCGGCGTATTTCCGCGCGCATTTCGAGGCGAAGCTTGGCGTCGAGATTTGACAGGGGTTCGTCCATGAGGACGAGCGGCGGCTCGATGACGATGGCACGGGCAATGGCTACTCGTTGCTGCTGCCCACCGGATAATTGCCCCGGCAGCTTGTGGCCTTGCCCTTGAAGACGCACGAGGTTTAACGCTTCTTCGACCCGCTGGTCGATCTCGGCCTTGGCTACCTTGCGCATCTTCAGACCAAAGCCGATGTTCTGGCGCACGGTCATATGCGGGAACAGGGCGTAGTTCTGAAACACCATGCCGAAGCCGCGATCTTCGGGCTTCAGCGTGTCGATGCGCTTGTTATCGATGAATATGCCACCACCCGTGGTTGCAAGGAGTCCGGCAATGCAGTTGAGCGCCGTGGACTTGCCGCAGCCCGACGGCCCCAGCAGGGCAATGAATTCGCCTTTACGAATAGAGAGCGAGACACTCTTCAGCGCATTATGCGCGCCGAAAGCGCGGCTCAATTGATCCAGGCGAATTTCGCGAAATGGCGATGATGCTAGCAGCATCCGGAAACCTCATGGTTGCGCGCGGTCCGGCCTGAACCGGGCCGCGCCGATGAAACAATAAATTATGACTTCTTGGCTGCGACTTCCTCATCCCAGCGCCGGAATGCCACCACCATCGACGACGGCTCAAGCGGAATTTCAACGGGGTTGTTGGCAATCCAGTCGGCGTATTCCTTGCGGCCGAATTCGGCGATCGCGTCCTGGCTTTCCTGTGGCGCCATGGAGAGAGATACATCCTTCACCGCCGGACCCGGATAGAAATAGCCCTGATCGTAAGTGTAGGCCTGCTGCTCTGGAGTGAGCAGGAAGCTCATGAGATCGAGAAGAACTGCAACCTTCTCATCAGCAACGCCCTTCGGTACGCACATGTAGTGGGCGTCGGCGACCCAATGGAAGCCCTTGAGCGGTGCGACGGCGGCTTCCTTCGGAACGACCCCGAGAACGCGCGGATTGATATCCCAGCCGGTGGTCGAGACAGTCATGTCGCGCGTACCCTCGCCAAGTTCCTTCATCAAAGCGCCCGTGCCTGTCGGGTAGTATTCGATGTATTGGTGCAGTTCCTTGAGATAGGCCCAAGTCTTGTCCCAGCCCTTCACTGGATCGCGTGGATCGCTGTCGCCGAGAAGGTAGGGCAGGCCCATCAGGAAGGTGCGGCCAGGGCCTGAATTGGCCGGACGTGCATAAAGGAACTTGTTCGGGTTTTCCTTCGCCCAGGCAAGAAGTTCCTCAGCTGTGGTCGGCACTTTCTTCACGCGATCAGGCATGTATTCAAGCAAGGGACCTGAGGGATAGTAGGTAACGACAACGCCATGATCCTTGCCAAGCGCCAACATGCGATGCGCCGGCTCAAGATAGATTTTCGCTAGATCAGGGAGCGATGCTGCATGGTCAGGAAGCAGCTTGATCCAGAGATCCTGTTCGAGACCTGCCGAGAGCGCATCGGTGCCGGTGAGGACGAGATCGATGTCCAGCCGATTTGCGGCCTGCTGCGCCTTGATCTTTCCGGGCAGTTCCGGCGCCGGCGCCTTTGTAAAGGTGATCTTGGAGACAAGCTCAGGCTTCGCCTTGGCGTAGTTCTCAATCGCCGTCTGCGTGAGCGCAAGGTTCCCGGCGACGTCAGCGACGTTGAGCGCGACCGGTGAACTGGGCAAGGCCAACTTGGATTGGGCAAATAGGCGTGTCGCGGGCAGCGCAGCGATTGCTGCGAGACCACCGATGGCTTGTCTGCGGGTAATACGGATCATGTTTTTCCTCCCTTTTGATTTCCCAATGTCCTGTCACGGCGATGACCGCGTTCCCTCGTCGGTCGATATTGAGATTTGATATATTAATCTATCAGATCAGGATAGCAAGACCTACCCTCCGATGGATTCCAAGACCGCCTTGGCCGAACCGTCTTTCAAGAGCTTCTCCAACGCAGCACCGACAGCGGTGTGAAACGCCGCATTGCTGGCCAGGTCCTCGCCAAAAATCTGCTTCATGCCGAGATAGGCATCGAGGATTTCCGGAGCTGAACTCTTTCCCTCGGTGCGCTTGCGGAACTCATCCGCCAGCGGATCACGGACATCGATCTGGCCCCCCTTCTCGTCGATTCCCGTGGCATAGCGCATCCAGCCTGCAACGCCGAGCGCTAGTCTCCCAAAAGGCTGGTTCTGTTCAAGGCGCTGGCCAATAGTATTCAGAAGCCGTTGTGGCAGCTTTTGCGACCCGTCCATGGCGATCTGCCATGTCCGGTGACGTAGTGCGGGATTGCGAAAGCGTTCGCGCAATTGCTCCTTGTAGGATGCAAGGTCAAAGCCAGATAGCGGCGGCAACGTCGGCGTGATCTCTTCGTCCATCATTGCTTCAACGAAGGCGCCGAAGCCGTCAGCCTGCATGACGTCGGAAACGGTCTCGTGTCCTGCGAGATAGCCGAGATAGGCGAGCGTGGAATGGCTGCCGTTAAGGAGCCGCAACTTCATCAGTTCGAACGCATCGACGTCGGCAACGAAGGTGACGCCGACCTCCTCCCATGCCGGACGTCCCGAAGGAAAATGATCTTCCACTACCCATTGGGTGAATGGTTCGGTCATAATCGGCCAGGCGTCGCGAAGTCCCGTGGTTTCATGTACCACGCTGCGATCCACATCGGTGGTTGCCGGGACGATCCGGTCGACCATGGTTGAAGGAAACGCCACATTCTCGCGAATGAACGTCGCCAAGCCAGGACCACGCAGTTCCGCAAAGCGTGTCACGACCCGTTTGAGGGTCTCGCCATTTGCCGGAAGATTATCGCACGACAGCAGCGTGAAGGGTTCCAGACCATTTGCACGGCGGAGCGCAAGCGCCTCGACGATGAAGCCGATGGCAGATCGCGGCGCTGCTGGATTGCCGAGGTCGTGGACGATATCTGGATGGCGTTCATCGAGCGATGCAGTCGCGGGGGCATAGCAATAGCCCTTCTCCGTTACGGTCAGCGAAACGATCTTGACGGCGGGACTGGTCATCGCTTCCAGCACGGCCTCCGGATCCTCGGGCGCCACCAGCACATTGGTGATGCTGCCAATGACGCGGAAACTATCGCCACTGCCGTCACGCACGGCGACGGTATAGAGGCCGTCCTGCGGCAACAGTGCATCGCGGGTATCGGCGCTCCGCAACGACACACCGAGGATGCCCCAGCGGCTATCACCATTTGCCAGCACCGCATCCGTGTACACCGCCTGATGCGCGCGGTGGAAAGCGCCAATGCCGAGGTGCACGATCCCGGTCTGGATTTGACCGCGATCGTAACCCGGTGTCTGTGTGTCCTTGGCCAGGCGAGCCAGTGTGGTCTCGCAGAGTCGGTCTTCCTCGGTCATTTCATCCCTTAAAGCTTGTATGCCTGCTTCGCGAGCCGGTAGGTAAGGTCATAAGCAACCTCCTGCGCCTCATCCTCATCGAGCCGGTGATCCGCAACGAGACGCGCAAGGAAAGCGCAATCAACGCGGCGCGCCATGTCATGGCGTGCAGGAATTGACAGATACGCGCGTGTATCGTCGTTGAAACCCACCGTATTATAAAAGCCGGCCGTCTCGGTCGTCAGTTCGCGAAAACGGCGCATGCCCTCCGGACTATCGTGGAACCACCAAGCGGGGCCCAGACGCAAAGCCGGATAGTGCCCGGCGAGGGGGGCGAGTTCGCGGCTATAACTTGTCTCATCGAGCGTGAAGAGGATGAGGGTGAGCCGCGAATCGTTGCCGAATGCATCAAGCAATGGCTTCAACTCCTCGACGTAACCGGTGGCTCGCGGGATGTCCGCGCCCTTGTCTGGCCCGAAGCGGTCGAAGATCGCGGGATTATGGTTGCGGAACGAGCCCGGGTGGATCTGCATCACAAGCCCATCTTCCACGCTCATGCCTGCCATCTCCGTCAGCATCTGGGCGCGGAACAGTTCGGCGTCTTCAGCGGAACCTCCCTTCAACACGCGTTCGAAGAGCCGCGCGGCCTCCGCGGCCGAAAGGTTCGCCGTGCGTGCAGTGGGCTGACCGTGATCGGTGGACGTGGCACCCCGAGCTTTGAAATAGTCGCGGCGTATGCGGTGCGCTTCGAGATAGCCGGGATAGTCGAGGTTCGTTCCGGCCAGCGCCACGAATTTTCCCACATTGGAACGAAATGTCGCTTGCGATGCGTCGACGACCGCGTCCGGACGATAGGCAGGAACAACGCGACCTTCCCACTCAGACCTCAGGATCGCATCATGAGCGGCGAGATCGTCTGTTGCCGCATCGGTCGTCGATATGACCTCGATCCCGAACTGCTTGAATAGCGCTCTCGGGCGCATGGACGGGTCGGTCAGACGCTCCGCTATCCGGTCGTAAAGCACATCGGCATTCTTCTCGCTGAGCCGCTCATCGATGCCGAACACGGTTTCCAGCGCATGCTCGAACCAAAGGCGGGAAGGCGTTCCGCGGAACAGATGAAAATGGCGCGCAAAGATTCGCCAGATCGTGCGACCGTCGGTTTCCACCACGCCGCCGTCCCTGCGCGGTACCCCGAGCGTTTCCAATGGCACGCCTTGTGAGTAGAGCATGCGAAAAATATAATGGTCCGGCTTGACGAAGAGACTCGCCGGATCGGGAAAGGCTTCGTCATCGGCATACCAGCGCGGGTCCGTATGACCGTGGGGAGAAACAATAGGCAGTCGCTCGACGGAATCAAACAGGCGTCGCGCGATGGCGCGCACATCAGGTTCGATTGGAAACAATCGGTCGGGATGGAGCGCCATTCTTCATTGTCCTTGCTGCGTCGTGGAATGCCTGGACTTCATGAAAACCAAAAACTGGTACCAACGTCCGCCGGTCGATCTCGCCATATCTTTGGAGATTTCCCAGCAATGGCCTTGGCGGAGACTAGAGAATAATATATTAGTATGTCAACACTTGCCGTTAGCGGAAATTCGATCACCGCGCCCAGGGGTCTATCAATCTGGACGAAATTCCATCATTCAGATGACGTGATCCTAAAATGAAGGAATGGAGCGCTGCAATGACAGCAAGAAACGGGGGAGAAAAAAGCGTGGCCGTTGCAGCGCCCGAGACGATTGCTTCGTCCGGCGACATCGGTACACGACCCGTGCGCCATGGCCCAGTAGCATCGGTCGGCCGCGTGACCACGGCGACCGCCATCTATCGCGAACTCCATGCTGCCATCGTTTCGATGGAGATGACGCCCGGAACCCCCCTTAATGAAAAGGTGCTCACAGAACGCTTCGGCGTCAGCCGGACGCCTGTGCGCGAGGCCCTGATCCGGCTTGTCGAGGATGGTCTCGTCGACGTGTTTCCGCAGTCCGGTACCTTCGTTGCGCGCATTCCCGTTGCGCTGATCCCCGAAGCCGTTGTCATCCGCCAGGCGCTCGAAGGCGCGACTGTCGAACGGGCAGCTTCCAGAGCGACCGCGAAAGACATTGAATGGCTCGACGAAATCTTGGCGCGGCAACAGTTTTTCGCCGACCGGCAGAATATGAGTGCTTTCCATGAAGCCGACGAAGCCTTTCACGAGGCGATTGCCGGCATATCGGGATATCCGGGTATCTGGCGCTATCTGAAGCCGGTGAAAGTACAGATCGACCGGGCCCGGCGCATGACCCTGCCCGCTCTCGGGCGCATGGAACATGTCCTTTCCGAGCACAGGATCATCCGCAATTCCATTGAGGCCCATGACGTGGCCGCGGCTTGCACCGCCATGAAGCAGCACCTCGATGCCGTCATCCCCGATGTTGACCAACTCAGGAAAAGCCACCCCGAATCGTTCATTTGATCGGGAATTGAAGAATAACAAACTAGGAGGAATGCATGCGTCAGGGATGGCGATGGTTTGGCCCAAAAGCCGGTGTTTCGCTTGACAATGTGCGTCAGGCAGGGGCGACCGATATCGTTTCGGCGCTGCACGATGTTCCGATCGGCGAGGCTTGGACCACCGCGCAAGTCCACGAGCGCAAGTCTCTGATCGAGTCCACGCCGGCTGGACGCGCGCAGCTGACTTGGTCTGTTGTCGAGAGTATTCCTATACCTGATGCCGTGAAGCGGACCGGCGGCGCGGCGAAGAACGAGATTGCTGCCTGGATCGCCAGCATGGAAGCGCTGGCGGCCCACGACATCAAGGTCGTCTGCTACAATTTCATGCCGGTGGTCGACTGGTGCCGTACGGAGCTCGACTACGTCACCCCGACCGGTTCCACCGCCATGCGGTTCGACCACAATCTGTTTGCCGTGTTCGATTTGCACATCCTGCAGCGCAAGGGCGCCGAAAGCGACTATTCAGAACAGGACAAGGAAATCGCAGCCGAACTCTATGCCAGCACGGGCGCACAGGAAATCGCCGACCTTACGCGCAATATTGCCAGTGCGCTCCCCGGCTCGACCACCGAGCCGCTGACCATTCCCGCGTTCCGTGACAAGCTCGAGGCCTATGCGGGCATCGATGCAAAACGGCTGCGCCAGCACCTGATCGAGTTCCTGCGGGCAGTGACACCCGTCGCCGATGACCTTGGCGTGAAGCTCACGCTGCATCCAGATGATCCGCCACGCCCGCTCTTCGGCCTACCGCGCATTGCTTCGTCGGAAGCCGACTATGCCGCGCTATTCGACGCGGTACCTTCGCCCGCCAATGGCATGTGCTATTGCACCGGGAGCCTTGGTGTGCGCGCTGACAATGACCTGCCGGCGATCGCCCGCCGATTTGCCGATCGCATTCACTTTGCCCATCTGCGCGCGACGATGCGCGAGGGCGACGGCCGCAGCTTCCACGAGGCGGCGCATCTTGAAGGCGATGTCGACATGGTGGCAGTTTTACGGGAACTCCTCACGGAGGACCGCAAGCGCGACAAGCCCAACAGCATCATATTCCGGTCGGACCATGGTCATCGCATGCTCGACGACCTCGACAAGGAAGTGACCCCAGGATACCCAGCGATCGGCCGGCTGCGCGGCCTTGCCGAGCTGCGGGGTATAATTCACGCTCTGGATCCACAAGCTCTCGTCTAAAGGCGATCACTTTTTACCAAATATTGCGCCCTGGCCTTCCTGAGGCCGGGGCGTTCTAATTCTTTATGGTTAATCCTTTTTTACCATACTTATGAGTCGGTGCACTTTAATGCCAAGCAAAGCTCAATAATTCGACGAATATCCATCACATTGTCGCCATTTTTCATTTCATTGGCAGAAATACCGCTCCCATGAGAAGCATACTGGATCACGTTTTGAGTCATATTAAGACAAGCTTTTTGAGTGACTTGACCGATCTTCGCAGCTGATCTCGGACCATCTTGCCAGGACGGGTCACCTCAGGGCCACATTTCTCCAAAATAGAAGCAATTACTCACTCACGCCGTGATCTACTTGCCCGGGGGTCAATCTTCAATGCGTGCGTCTTCAGTCCGGCAGTTCTGCCGCGGGCTACGATAAGTGCGAATATCACCATGGTCTCTATCGCAAGCCTCCGCACCGTCCTTTCGGCATCGGTGCTATTCCTCATGCTCGGCGCCGTTTCAGCTCATGCGGGCTCTGCCTGCGGCGGCGCTTCCTGGTATGCCTTGCGTTCCAAGACAGCGTCCGGCGAACGGATGAATCCTTCCGACCTTACCGCCGCGCACCGCACCTTGCCTTTTGGCTCGAAAGTCAAAGTGACCAACCAACGCAACGGCCGCTCCATCGTCGTGCGCATCAACGATCGCGGGCCGTTCATCAAGGGCCGTGTGATCGATCTCTCCAAGGGCGCAGCCAACCAGCTCGGTTTTGTTGGCCAGGGACACACCAATATCTGCATGGCCCGGCTCTGATCGAACACACGCGAGAATACCGCGCCAATGGTCATGGCGCGCCATGGGATTGACCTTGGCCGTCGAACGTGACATCGCCATGTGAGCATTTCCTGCTCGTTTAGGGGACGTTCGATGGCACTCCAAGTCGCGGTCCAGATGGACCATATTAAATCGATCCGGATCGGCGGCGACACCACGTTTGCACTTTGCCTCGAAGCGCAAAAGCGTGGTCACAATCTCTTCCATTATACGCCTGATCGGCTCAGCTTGCGCGATGGCGTCGTTTCGGCCCGCGTCGAGGAACTGAGCGTCCGTGATGTCGAGGGCGATCACTTCACCCTTGGTGAGCCAATCCTGCGCGACCTGTCGGAAATGGACGTGGTGCTGCTGCGCCAGGATCCGCCGTTCGACATGAACTACATCACGACGACGCATATACTCGAGCGCATTCATCCGCAGACACTCGTCGTCAACGATCCAGCCTGGGTGCGCAACAGTCCCGAAAAGATCTTCGTCACCGAGTTCCCGGACCTGATGCCGGAGACACTGATCACCAAGGACCCGCAGGAGATCGTATCCTTTCGCAAGGAATTCGGCGACATCATCCTGAAGCCGCTCTATGGCAATGGCGGCGCCGGCGTATTCCACCTTGCCGATGGCGACCGCAACTTGACATCGCTCCTCGAAATGTTCGGCCAGATGTTCCGCGAGCCGATCATCGCACAGCGCTACCTGAAGGATGTACGCGCCGGCGACAAGCGCATCATCCTAATTGACGGAGAACCCGTAGGCGCGATCAACCGCGTACCCTCGGAAAGCGATGCGCGCTCCAACATGCATGTGGGCGGCCGCGCTGAGAAGACCGACCTCACCCCGCGCGAACGCGAAATCTGCACGCGCATCGGGCCATCATTGCGCGAACGCGGCTTTATCCTCGTCGGCATCGACGTCATCGGTGACTATATGACGGAGATCAACGTGACCTCACCGACGGGCGTACGTGAAGTGAAGCGCTTTGGCGGCGCCGACATAGCAGCACTGTTCTGGGATGCGGTGGAAGCCAGGCGGGCGTGAGGCCGGAACCTCACTTGTTCCCTTAATGTTCTTGTAATGCGAAATGAAATGTGCTGATGTCTCGCCATTGCACATAACCACCTTTTTGATGCCCGCATTTTCTCAAGGACGAATGTATGGTCACCCGCGTTCAAACGGTCGCCTTTCAGGGTATCGATGCGCAGCCTGTCGACGTGCAGGTCATGATCGCGCCGGGCAAGATGGGGATGCATATCGTCGGCCTCCCTGATAAGGCCGTTGCCGAAAGCCGCGAGCGGGTTCAGGCAGCCCTTCATGCATCGGGATTGTCGATGCCGGTGAAGAAGGTGACGGTCAACCTCGCACCCGCCGACCTGCCGAAAGAGGGAAGCCACTATGATCTGCCGATCGCCGTGGGATTGATGGTCGGGCTCGGCGCCTTGCCCGCCGACGTCCTGCAATCCTATGTCGTCCTTGGCGAACTCTCGCTCGACGGTACGATTACCCATGTGGCCGGGGTTTTGCCGGCGGCAATTGCAGCCAACCGGCAGGACAAGGGGTTGATATGCCCGGCGCCGTGCGGGCCGGAGGCCGCTTGGGCAGGAGCCGAGATCGACATTCTCGCGCCGCGCAGCCTCATAGCGCTCGCCAATCATTTTCGCGGAACGCAAGTGCTGTCCCGGCCCGAGCCCGCCATGCAGGCGAGCGCGAGCGGCCTCCCCGATCTTGCCGACATCCGCGGGCAGGAAAGCGCGCGACGCGCACTCGAAGTGGCCGCGGCCGGGGGCCACAATCTTCTCATGGTAGGACCGCCGGGATCAGGCAAATCCATGCTGGCGCAACGCCTCCCGTCTGTCCTGCCGCCGCTATTGCCGCGCGAACTGCTTGAGGTATCGATGATCGCATCGATCGCCGGCGAACTCGCCGGTGGCAAGCTTACCGATCGACGTCCGTTCCGCGCACCGCATCACTCCGCATCCATGACGGCCATGGTTGGAGGCGGGGTCCGTGCCAGGCCCGGCGAGGTTTCGCTCGCTCATCACGGCGTTCTCTTCCTTGACGAATTCCCGGAATTCACCCCGCAGGTTCTCGATTCGCTGCGCCAACCTCTGGAAACGGGCGAATGCATGATTGCGCGCGCCAATCACCGCATCGCCTATCCGGCACAGATTCAACTGGTGGCGGCAATGAACCCCTGCCGCTGCGGCATGGCAGGCGAACCCGGCCACCTATGCGCACGCGGACCGCGCTGCCGCCAGGACTATCAGGCGCGCCTCTCCGGACCCCTGCTAGACCGCATCGACATCCGGATCGATGTGCCTTCGGTGAACGCGACAGATCTCATCCGCCCCTCAGTGTCGGAGACCAGCGCTTCGGTCGCCGCGCGGGTCGCGCGCGCTCGCGCCATCCAGAAGCGGCGCTTCGAAGATTGCGGCGCTGCTTCGATCACGACGAACGCACAATGTACAGTCGCCCTTATCGAGCGGATCGCCTCGCCCGATGCTTCCGGCATGGCGCTGTTGCAGCAGGCAAGCGAGCAGATGCGCTTTTCGGCTCGCGCCTATCACCGCGTATTGAAGGTCGCTCGCACGCTTGCAGACCTCGACGCTCAGGAAACAATCGGGCGTATCCACCTTGCCGAAGCGATTTCCTATCGCATGACGACGGACAGGATGAACGAACCAGCGTAAGATCGCCGGGCATGCGGCCGACAAAAAGCTGTACGATCTTACGAATACATGGCGTCGGCGCAGGACGAAATTAAGCGTCGTGCTGGACGTCGATCCGCAGCTGAAACCGGGAAGTGGCCTACAGGCTCCCAGACTGGCCACGCGCATGCAGCCCCCCGTGATCGTTGCCTTGGCGTATGAGGGCGAGAACTACAGACGAATCCCAGTTAAAAAATGCCGGACCTCTCGATCCGGCATTTTCACTTTCGCGGGCACCCCCGTTACTGGACGGAACCGACCAGAATATTGGTTGGGGCTTCGATGCTGACCCAGCGCCCTGTATTATTGGTCGCCTGACGCTTCAGATAGGTGTATTCGGTCTCGGACCAGTTCTTCACGCCATCGATGAGATTATCGAGGATGAAGTCACCCTTGTCGGTGCGGACGGTGAGGACTGCATGTCCCTCGCCATCGGGCTTGCGGACGACCGTGATCAGAAGATTGGCGGCCGAAATGCCGGCTTGCATCAGGTCGCGCCGTTTCAAAAGCACGTAATCCTCACAGTCCCCGGCTTTATCAGGATAGGCCCAATATTCCTCGACGCCGTAGATTTCCTTGTCGGTCAAGGGCTTGATCTTCTGGTTGACTTCACTGTTGACGTTGACGATCAACTGCCAGAAATCGTGGGTCATCTTTTCCGGCATGATGTTGCGGCTGCGGAGCGCGCACTCTTCCGGGATACGCTTGCACAATTCGTAATGGCCAATGGGTTGTGACGTCAGGGCGCCTGTGGTCATGAAGGCCTCGGACGCGTAGGCCGAATTTGCTCCAAGTGCGGACGTGAAGAACGCTATGGCGATCCCCATCGACTTCAAAACCCGCCCCATTCCGAACATGCCCTACTCCAAACCAACAGCTTTCGTTAATAAAAGGTTAATGGCCGGACGGGACATGAGTCAATCACAATGGCGCCACGGTCTTGCCATTGTTAATATATGGTTAAAATTTGCGGCGCCGACTATCCCCACGTTCGATTGATACGCAGCGGGGTCGAACTGCTTCGAAACGGAGCTGTTGTCAGGGCAAGGTCATTCGAGGGAACAGCCACGATACGTTGACCAACGTACTGAAAATAAACGCGTTATTATGACATATAAGAACCGCATGCTCTGCCGCTATCGGCGCCGGGCTGCGGTTCTGCAACTAACCCGAACGTTCTACCCCGCCGCGCGCTTGCCAATTGGCGTCACATTGCTCTTGCGGTTCACGCGTGCGTGATCGTTAACAAATTGGACAATCCGTGGCGCAATTTCGGCACGGAAGCGCGAGCCGTTGAATACACCATAATGGCCAACTTTCGGCTGCAGGTAGTGCATGCGCATTTCTTTCGGGATGTTCACGCAAAGCGTCTGGGCCGCTTTCGTCTGGCCGACCCCGGAGATATCATCGTTTTCGCCCTCTACCGTGAGCAGCGCCACATTGCGAATCGCCGACGGGTCCACAAGGATACCGCGATGGGTCATTTCACCTTTCGGCAAGGCATGGCGAACGAAAACGGTGTCGACGGTCTGTAGGTAGAACTCGGCCGTCAGGTCCATCACGGCCATATATTCGTCGTAGAATTCGCGGTGCTTGTCCGCCGAGTCGCCATCCTCCTTCACAAGGTGCATGAAGAATTCCTTGTGCGCCGTAATGTGGCGGTCGAGGTTCATGCTCATGAAGCCTGAAAGCTGCAGGAAGCCCGGATAGACCTCGCGCATAAACCCCGCATGTGGCCACGGGACCGACATGACGACATTCTCGCGGAACCAGTCGATGCCCTTTTCCTCGGCCAGCTTATTGACCACCGTCGGATTCTTTCGCGTATCGATCGGGCCGCCCATCAGCGTCATGCTCGAAGGTGCGAACCGATCACCATTCACCTCCATAACCGAAACGGCGGCGAGCACCGGGACGGAAGGCTGGCATACGGCCACGACGTGGGTATCCTCACCCAAAGCGTGAAACATCTCGATGACGTAGTCGATGTAATCATCCAGGTCGAATTTGCCGTCGTTAAGCGGAACCGTGCGCGCATCGACCCAATCGGTGATGTAAACTTCGGCGTGCGGCAGCAGGGCTTCAACCGTGCCGCGCAGCAGCGTCGCATAGTGGCCGGACATCGGCGCGACAATCAGTATCCTTGGATCGGCAGGACGCTTTGTAGGCAAGGCGCGCTTGAAATGGATGAGGTTGCAGAACGGCTTCGACCAGACGATCTTTTCCTTCACGTCGGTTTCAACGCCGTCCACGGTGGTGATAGGCAGGCCGAACGTTGGCTTCCCATAGGCCCGGGTTGTGCGCTCAAACAGTTCGCACATCGCAGCGATAGAGCGCCCGACGACCGTCTGCGACAATGGATTCAACGGGTTGTCGTAGAAGAGCTTGGTCGCGTCAGCGAAGGCCCGATAAGGCTGAAGCGCGGCATGGTTGAGTTCATAAAGTTGATAAAACATTCCACTTTCCGATCAATCACCACAACTGCAATCCAAGAACAATAACGCCCACATATGAAAATGTTCTTGATGGGTCAGTGACCGTAGCTGGTTTTGCCGCTATTGCAATGCAACAAAGGTATGAGAGAACAGAAAAATGTTCGCCGCCGAAAGACGTAGCGAAGGTTCGCCGACGTCAGACTCCTTCAACAAGCAGCATTTCGCCATCTGCAACTGTGACGCGGATCGCCTTTGCCGCCTGGTACTCGGGCGAATTGTAGCAGTCGAGGGCTGCCCGGAGCGACGGAAACTCGATGACGACGTTGCGGCCGCGCCCTGGTCCTTCGAGCACATGATAGGACCCGCCACGTGCGAGAAAGTTGGCGCCATACTTCTCAAAAGCTGGCTTGGCTGCTGCGACATAGTCCTTGTAGCGTTCCGGATCTTTCACATCCATCCGCGCAATCCAGTATCCCTTGGGCATCTCACTTTCTCCCTTATAGATATGAAGTTTGCTTATGACTTCGCCATTTCCGCGAGAATTGCCTCCGCTGCCGCGCGCCGGTCGGATGCGCCGACAATTGGGCGGGCAACGACGAGATGACTTGCACCAGCGCGCAATGCCTCGAGGGGCGTCATCACTCGTTTCTGATCACCGGTTTCGGAGCCCGCCGGCCTGATACCCGGCGTCACGACCGCGAGGTTCGGCCCCACAACCTTGCGTACCGCCTGTGCCTCGGTCGCCGCGCAGACAATGCCGCCCATGCCGGCCTTCAGCGCCTGTTCGGACCGGATAAGCACCAGCGTATGCGGGTCATGCTCGTAACCGGCATCGATCAAGTCCCGCTGGTCCATCGACGTCAACACCGTGACGCCAAGCAGGCAAAGGTCGGAACCACTTGCGGCCTCCACCGCAGCTTTCATGGCTTTCGGATAGGCATGCAGCGTCAGCATGGAGACGCCCATCTTGACGATATTCTCGACGGCCTTGGCCACCGTATTGTCGATGTCGAGAAGTTTCATATCGAGAAAGACTTTCTTGCCGGAGCGGGCAAGTTCGCTGGCAAGTCCAAGCCCGCCAGCGAAGGCGAGCTGATAACCGATCTTGTAATACGACACCGTATCTCCAAGCTCGCTGATTACCTCTTCGGCGACGTCGAGCGTCGGCACGTCGAGGCCGACGATCAGGCGCTCGCGCAAAGCCGCATCCGTCATGACAACCATCCCTCTTTTCGTTGATCAAACCCCATTGGCATAGAAGCGTCAGCTTGGAAACAGCTTAAGGGCCAATGGGGTGCGAAATTCCGATTATCCGCGGGATTTCGCAAAACGCGTGTGGTCGATCAGCGATTGGCAAACCCGCTGCATCGATTTCGCCGTGCGCGGGTCTCGAAATGAACCGTCGTCGTCAAAAGCTTCATGGGCATGAATGACCGAACATTGCTCGGTGATAATCTGCGTCCCGACATTCATGAGAACGGATCGCAGATGATAAAGACCACGCGCACCGCCGAAATTGCCCTCGGACGAGGAGCAAAGCGCGACCACCTTGCCGGCATAGGGTTTGAACGGACTGCCGCCATCCTTCGAGATGCGGCTTACCCAGTCGATGGCGTTTTTCAGAAGCGGTGGTATTGACGAATTGTACTCGGGCGAGGCGATCAGAATGCCGTCATGCGCCGCAAACAACCGGCCAAGCTTCATGGCGTTCTCGGGGATCCCCATTTCTGCTTCGAGATCCTGATCCATCAACGGCAGGGGATAGTCGAAAAGCGCGATAAGCGTCACATCGGCGCCGAGTTCGGCCAGCGTCTTCACCGTGGCATTGGCCACCTTCTTGCTGTAGGCACCGGTACGGTTCGACCCGGCGAACACAAGAATCTTTGGCAGCATCCCATTCCTCTTCGAAATTTACACGTCGACCACGGCAACTATAGGGTGTCAGTCAACCCGGCGGTAGACCCAGAGGCGCGCTGGAGGCACGTTGCGGATGATGAAATCGAGATGCTCGATCTTGTAGTTGCCGCGGCCAGCCGGCACCGGCGATAAGGGACCGTAGGTGATCTGCACGATGGGTCGGCCGTGGGGAACGCGCCGAAGGAGATCCTCGACAATAGAAACGCGATCGCTCACTGGAAAATTCAAAAGCGGAACGGCCGAGATGACGCTGTCGAATTTCTGGTCGCTTTTATCGCCGAGCGTCTTGTCAAGGTCGAAGGCGTCGCCCTCGATGATGTTCACACCGGGGAAATCTTCGCGCAGATGCTCGGCAAAATCAGAAGAGTATTCGACGCTGTAAAGATTTGCCGGGGCAACGCCACGATTGAGAATGGCCCGGGTAATCACCCCAGTGCCCGGCCCGAGTTCCAACACGGGAAGCCCGGAATGCGGGTTCACGACGCTCGCCATCCGCCGAGCGGTGATGGAACTGGTGGGGAGAATCGATCCGACGGCTTTGGGTCCATGCATCCAGCCCTTGAAGAAACGGATCTCCTCACCGAATTTTTCGGCCAGTTTCTTCCCCAAAGGTCTCGACATGCTCATCCTCCGTCGCGGTCAGACAAGTTTATGCCGCAACACGTGGCGGAAGCAAGGCCGCCACGCGGAAAAGTCCAGCAAATCTACTCGCTTAGACCCTCAAAGAACTCTTTCATGCGCGCAAAGAAGCCGGAAGATTGCGGGCTGTTGTCCTGCGATGAAATTCGCTCGAACTCCTCAAGCAATTCGCGCTGCCGCTTATTGAGGTTCTGTGGGGTTTCAATCGCAATCTGGATATAAAGATCGCCCATGGCAGGCTGGCGCAGCACAGGCATGCCCTTGCCCTTCAGCCGGAACTGCTTGGCGTTCTGGGTGCCGTCCGGAATTTTGACACGCGTCTGCGTCCCGTCGAGTGTCGCCACTTCGATCTGCCCGCCAAGTGCGGCAGTCGTCATCGAAATCGGAACTTTGCAATAAAGGTCGGCGCCATCCCGCTGGAAGAATTCGTGTGGCTTCAGCGACAGGAAAATATAAAGGTCGCCCGCCGGCCCGCCGCGCAAGCCGGCTTCACCTTCGCCGGTCAGGCGAATGCGCGTGCCGTCCTCGATGCCAGCCGGGATATTGACGGAAAGTGCCCGCTCTTCGGTTACGCGTCCCTGGCCCGCACACTTCGTGCAAGGGTCCTTGATGATCTGGCCACGGCCATGGCATGTCGGGCAGGTGCGCTCGATCGAAAAGAAGCCCTGTGCGGCGCGCACGCGGCCGGAACCGCTGCAGGTGCTGCAGGTGACCGGCGAGGTACCAACCTTGGCGCCGGATCCTGAGCACTCATCGCAAGTGATCGAGGTCGGAACGCGGATTTGCGCGGTTTTGCCCGTATAGGCTTCCTCGAGGGTTATCTCCATGTTGTAGCGCAGATCAGCGCCGCGTTCGCGGCCACCGGAACGGCGCTGGCGCCCCCCGCCCATCATCTCGCCGAAAATGTCTTCGAAAATATCGGCGAATCCGCCGGCTCCGCCGAAGCCCCCACCACCATTCATGCCACCATGCTCAAAGGCCGCATGGCCGAATCGATCATAGGCCGCGCGTTTTTGCGGATCTTTGAGCGTTTCGTAGGCTTCGCCGATTTCCTTGAAGCGGTGCTCGGCGGCCGCGTCGCCCGGATTCTTGTCGGGGTGAAATTGCATTGCCAGCTTACGGAAAGCGCTCTTGAGCTCTTTCTCATCAGCGCTTTTCGTTACGCCGAGGGTTTCGTAGTAGTCAGCCTTCATCCAGACACTCGTTCCGTGAAAAAATCGCAAACGCTTCTTCAGAAGCTTATTTAATGCCGGTATTTAGGTGTTCGTCGCCATGAATGCCATAGCCAACTTACATTGATTCGCAAGAAATGGCGCATAATCGCGCTTTATTGCGATTATGTGGCAGGAATTGCCGCTTTGCCAAAAAAGAAGGCCCGGCGCAATGGCCGGGCCTTCCTTGTCTGCAGGATATCAAAGCACCCGTTACTGCGCAGCTGGTTCCCCGAGAAGTTCGAACTCGGCGACCGAGACGGCGCCTGTCCCGGTGAACTCCAGGCGATATTTCGCGTAGGACGCCGGTGCCTTCAACGCGAATGGACGTGTCTGCCGCCGCCACTGGAACGACTGGTCCTTGCGTTCATCAAGGGTTGTCCAAGCAACTCCGTCATTGGAGCCCTTGAGTATCCAGCCTGTCGGATCCTGCCCATCGGCTGAGCCCGACGTCAGCGTATAGAGTTTGACCGTATCGCTCTTTTGCGGGCTCTTCTTGCCGGCCTCCATCCAGCGGGCGGCACCAGCGACGCTTGTCCATGTCGTGCCCGATGTCCGGTCGAAGAATTTAGCCTTGTCGGCCTCATTGCCGGCGGCCACATCGTACGCGCCAATCGGCAGCAATGATTTTAGCGGTTCGAGCTTCTTGTCGCCCTGGGTGATCGACGTCGGAACGTCATTGACGCCCGTGCCCCATTGCGAAGGATTCGGACCCATTTCGTAATCGAGCGTGGCGCCATCGACCAACTCGGAGTGCAGGAGATAGTTGCGCGTTATGTCCTTGCCGTTCAACTTGACGCTCTGCACATAGCGATTGGCCGAACTGACATTCGGCGCCTTGATCTCGATCTTCTTGCCGTTTTCCAAGGTGACGGTCATATTCTGGAAATAGGGAGCACCAATTGCGTATTCAGGCCGGCCCATGCTGACGGGATAAATACCCATAGCGCTCAATATGTACCAAGCTGACTGTTCACCATTGTCTTCATCGCCGATGTAACCTTCGCCGGTGGAATTGCCGTTCGCGTCGAAGCCGGTGAAGTAGAGCTTGTCCATGACATCGCGCAGGTATTTCTGTCCGCTCGAAGGTGAACCCGCATAGTTGTACATATAGATCGAGTGGTGCACCGGCTGGTTCGAGTGCTGATATTCGCCGACACTGGCAAGTTCGTCGACCTTTTTGGCTTCCAGTATTTCGTGGATTACCGACCAGTAGCTACCGTTATCGGTGGCCGGCTTAGTCTTGAAGAACGTGTCAAGTTTGTCCTTCAGCTTCTGCCGCCCGCCATAGAGATTGGCGAGACCTTGTCCATCCTGCGGAGCAAGAAATGCATAGGACCACGCATTTCCCTCAGTATAGCCATAGCCCCAGCTTTGCGGGGTGCTCGGACCCGATTGCCAACTGCCGTCCGTACTCTTTGATCGGAAAAACCCTCCGGACCAAGCGCCTGTCGCCGTTCCGTCGAATATGCTCGGATAGCTGATCGCGCGGTTCATGAAATAAGCATGGTCGTCTTCCTTTTTCAATTCCTTCGCCATTTGGGCAATACCGAAATCGTTGATGTAGGCTTCGAGTGACCATGCGACAGATTCGCTGTTGTCAGTCTTGTAACCATAGAAGATCGACCTATCCATGCCCTTCCGGCCCTTGGAGCCGTCGGAACTGTAGTTCGTGGCATTGCGCAACATGGATGCGTAGGCGGCATCGACGTCGAAATTGCGCACGCCTTTCATATATGCATCGGCGAATATGATATCGGAACTGGTTGCGACCATGCTGTCGTTGTAGCCTGGGCCCGACCAGCGGGTGACCCAGCCGCCATCCTTGTAGCCGTTGACGAAGCCGTCGATCATTAGCCCGGCTTGTGTGGGAAGCAACAGCGTGTAAAGCGGCCAATTTGTCCGGTACGTGTCCCAAAATCCGCTATTGACCCAAATCTTACCTTCCTTCTTGGCCGCCGGGCTCGTGTAGGGACTCATATAAATTGCTTTGCCCGTATCCTTTTCCCAAGCGGAGTTCGGATAAAGAAACGCCCGATACATATTGGAATAGAGAATGGTCTTTTGATCTTCGGTCGCGCCCTTGACTCGGACCTGGCCGAGCTTTTGAAGCCAGGCAGCCTCAGCGAGATCCTTGACGGCGTCGAACGATTTACCGCCGATTTCGTCCTGAAGATTCGCCTGCGCCTGATCCACGCTGATGAACGAAGTGGCGATCTTCATGCCGACCACTTTTTTACCATCCGGGGTGGCGAACCGAACCCACCCGGCATCTCCATCCCAGCTGCTCATCGTCACCTTGTTGGCAATCACGGGCGCATCAAACTTGATGTAATAGTACATCTTGATCGAACTGCTGTCATTGCCCGAGATTACCCCGCTGGCTTGGTCGATCGCGACCGCGGTTTTGGGTATCTCCGCTGAAGCCGGAAACGACCACGGCAAGCGTGTCTCGGCCTGCCGGCGCCGTGAACCGAAAATAAGCTGCATGATCGGTCGGGGTGATTTCGGTCTTGATGCCGCTGTCAAATTCCAAGCTGTAGTAATGCGCACTGGCGATCTCGTTCTTGCGCTGGAATTTTTCGGCACGTGCGCTTCTGTTTGTCTCCGGCTCTCCGCTCGAGTTCACCTTACTGACGGGCATGATGTTGAGCGATTGCCGATTGCCGATCCATGGGCTCGGCTCGTGAACCACGGCGAATGCTTGCACCGTGTCGATCAAACTCCCATTCTCGCTTGTTTTAAACTGGTAGAACCAGTTCTTGTCGTCTCGATTTGTCGGCGTCCAGAAGTTGAATCCAAACGGCATCGCGGTTGCCGGAAACGTGTTACCGCGGGTGAAGTCGCCACTCGACTGGGCACCACGCATGGTATTCACGTATTCCGCAAGGAAGAGGCCCGTCAAATTGTTGATCTCGCCCCTGTTCGCCTTGGTCCTCTTGTCGAGATCGGCCGTTCCGGCCTGGAACGCCGGCTTTCCATCCTTTAGGGATGTGGTTAGGGCCGTGATTTCGTCATCAAGCGCAGCCACCTGGGCCGAAGTGGCATCGGCCGGAAGCGTCTGGATGCCCTTGATGAGACCGTCGCCCTTGCCAATCGTCGCCGCCAACTCTGCCTGTTTCGCCGAAATGTCGCCTTCCACCGTACCAAGCTGCTTGAGCACGTCCGCAAGCGCACTCTTATCGCCAGCGGATAGTGCCGATATGTCTGCCTTCTCAGCGCGGGCTCTCACCGTCTTGGCATTTGCGCCCAGACGTACAAGATCCGTCACAGCAGGCAGTGTATTGGCCAGCTCGCTCTTCAGCGCAGTGATGCGCGGCTGAGCGGATTCCAGCTTGAGCGCTTTGGTAATTCGGTCGAGCGATGTGACGGCACCGGTCGTGACAGTGGCTCCGGTTTGCAGCGCGCGAATAGCTGCATCGAGCTCAGCGGCAGTTGTGGCGGCTTCTTTTTGTTTCCCCTCAATACCAAGGATCTTCTCGCCAAGTTCGGCGATTTTCGTACCCGAAATCTTCCCGGTAACTTGCAACTCGCCGACCTGACTGAAAAGTTCAGCAATAGATGTTGCCATCTTGTCGTTGGCAGTTTTGAGGTCGCCGACTTGGCCCGAAAGGGCGTCAGTCACAGTGGCGCCGCTGCCTTGCAATTCGCCGATCCGGATAGATAGATCGTCAATAGCTTTTGCCGCCTTGGCGTTCGTATCTTTTATATCGCCAATTTCGGCGATCAGACCGGACAGAGCCGCCTGATTGCCCTCTTTTAGCGCGCCAACCTGCGTCGTCAGGGCATCGATACGTGCCGTCGCCTCCACGTTGGCTTTGCTCAGCGCATCAAATGTGCTTCGCGTATTAGCATCGACTTTGTCGTCGGCGTTATTGCAGCCAGCAAGCATTGTGCACCCGAGAAGGGCGCTGATAAGTGATTTTTTCAAAATGACTTCCTCCCAATAAATAAATCCAAACCGGTACGGGAGGCATGAAAGGGTTTCAGACCAAACTGTTTCCTCCCAGATACAATTCAACCGATTGAATTGAATATCTAAGCAGCTTTCCACATCGACTCAATTGGGCGAAAGTCTAATCTAGGCAACAAAAAGCCCGGCGCAGTGGCCGGGCTTTTCCGTTGGTCATGTTGAAGGCGTTAGGCGGACTTCTTCTTGCCGTCTTCGTCGATCTCTTCGAAATCGGCGTCGACCACATCATCGTCAGCCTTCGCTGTCGCATCGGCGGTCGCACCGCCTTCGGCGGCTTCGGCAGCCTGCGAAGCTTCGTACATCGCCTGACCGAGCTTCATCGACGCCTCGGCAAGGGTCTGGGTCTTGGCCTTGATGGCCTCGGCGTCGTCGCCTTCGATGGTCGTCTTCAAGTCGGCGAGGGCCGTCTCGATGGCAGACTTGTCTTCGGCCGAAACCTTGTCGCCATAATCCTTGAGCGACTTCTCGGTCGAATGGACCAGGGCTTCGGCCTGGTTCTTCGCCTCGACGGCTTCGCGGCGCTTCTTGTCGGTTTCGGCGTTCGCTTCGGCGTCCTTCACCATCTTCTCGATGTCGGCATCGGAAAGACCACCGGACGCCTGGATGCGGATCTGGTGTTCCTTGCCCGTGCCCTTGTCCTTGGCCGAGACGTTGACGATACCGTTGGCGTCGATGTCGAACGTGACCTCGATCTGCGGTACACCGCGCGGTGCCGGCGGAATGCCGACGAGGTCGAACTGGCCAAGCGCCTTGTTGTCGGCAGCCATTTCGCGCTCACCCTGGAAGACGCGGATCGTCACGGCGGACTGATTGTCTTCTGCCGTGGAGAAGGTCTGCGACTTCTTGGTCGGGATCGTCGTGTTGCGCTCGATCAGACGGGTAAAGACACCACCCAGCGTCTCGATGCCGAGTGACAGCGGCGTCACGTCGAGCAAGAGCACGTCCTTGACGTCGCCCTGCAGAACGCCGGCCTGGATGGCGGCACCCATTGCCACAACCTCGTCCGGGTTGACGCCCTTGTGGGGCTCCTTGCCGAAGAAGGCTTTGACGATTTCCTGGATCTTCGGCATGCGGGTCATGCCGCCAACGAGGACCACTTCATCGATTTCGCCTGCCTTGAGGCCAGCATCCTTGAGCGCCGACTTGCAGGGCTCAACGGTGCGCTGAACCAAATCATCGACGAGGCTTTCGTACTTGGCGCGCGACAGCTTCATCGTCAGATGCTTCGGACCCGACGCATCAGCGGTGATGAAAGGCAGGTTGATTTCAGTCTGCTGTGCCGACGAAAGCTCGATCTTCGCCTTCTCGGCTGCTTCCTTCAGACGCTGCAGAGCAAGCTTGTCGTTCTTCAGGTCGATGCCCTGTTCCTTCTTGAACTCGGCAGCAAAATATTCGACCAGACGCATATCGAAGTCTTCACCGCCAAGGAACGTATCGCCGTTGGTGGATTTCACTTCGAAAACGCCATCGCCGATCTCAAGGATCGACACGTCGAACGTGCCACCGCCAAGATCGTATACGGCAATCGTCTTGCCTTCCTTCTTCTCGAGCCCATAGGCGAGAGCTGCTGCCGTCGGCTCGTTGATGATACGCAGGACTTCGAGACCTGCGATCTTGCCGGCGTCCTTGGTTGCCTGGCGCTGGGCGTCGTTGAAGTAGGCCGGAACCGTGATGACGGCTTTCTCGACCTTTTCGCCGAGATAGGCTTCGGCGGTTTCTTTCATCTTCTGCAGAATCATCGCTGAAATCTGCGACGGGGAGTATTTCTTGCCGTG
>NZ_JBBNAM010000251.1:0-6808 GCF_037994425.1 Phyllobacterium sp. | reverse complement strand
CATCTGGCATGATAAAAGCTCCGATTTCGACCTTGCGAGCCTAGGAACAGCTTCCCATATCTCACTCGAGCGAATGGGTTCGCCTCTCGCAGGGGACCCGTCACCAGAACACCGCGCGATGCCACTTTGAGGGTCGTCCGGGAAAAGGAGACAAGTAATGAATATTGAGAAATACACCGAACGGGTTCGCGGTTTTATCCAGTCGGCGCAGACATTTGCACTCTCTTCCAATCATCAGCAGTTTGCCCCCGAGCATTTGCTTAAGGTACTCGTCGACGATGAGGAAGGTCTCGCGGCGTCGCTGATCGAGCGAGCCGGCGGGAACGTTGAAGAAGTGCGGCTCGGCCTTCAGGCTGCCCTTGACGCGATGCCCAAGGTAACCGGCGGCAACAGCCAGCTCTACCTTTCCCAGCCTCTCGCCAAGGTGTTGGCGACCGCCGAGGAAGTGGCCAAGAAAGCCGGCGACAGTTTTGTCACTGTCGAGCGCCTGCTTACAGCAATGGCGATCGAAAAGTCGGCAAAGACATCAGAGATTCTCAGCCGTGCCGGGGTAACGCCGGCTGGCTTGAATGCGGTCATCAACGATATCCGTAAGGGCCGTACAGCCGACTCTGCTTCCGCTGAGAATACCTACGACGCCTTGAAGAAATATGCGCGCGACCTGACAGCCGATGCGCGGGCAGGCAAGCTAGACCCGGTAATCGGCCGCGACGATGAAATCCGCCGCACGATCCAGGTGCTGTCGCGCCGCACCAAGAACAATCCGGTTCTTATCGGCGAGCCCGGCGTTGGCAAGACAGCCATCGCCGAGGGATTGGCGCTGCGCATCGTCAATGGCGATGTGCCGGAATCGCTGAAGGACAAGAAGTTGATGGCGCTCGACATGGGCGCGCTCATTGCCGGGGCGAAATATCGCGGCGAGTTCGAGGAGCGCCTCAAGGCTGTACTTTCAGAAGTAACGTCCGCCAATGGCGAGATCATCCTCTTCATCGACGAAATGCACACGCTTGTCGGCGCCGGCAAGGGCGAAGGCGCGATGGACGCCTCCAACCTTTTGAAGCCCGCGCTTGCGCGCGGCGAACTGCACTGCGTAGGCGCCACCACGCTTGATGAATACCGCAAGCACGTCGAGAAGGATCCTGCCCTTGCCCGTCGTTTCCAGCCCGTCTTCGTCGACGAGCCGACGGTCGAGGACACCATCTCGATCCTGCGCGGTCTCAAGGAAAAGTACGAACAGCATCACAAGGTACGTATTTCCGACTCGGCCCTTGTTGCCGCTGCCACGCTGTCGAACCGTTACATCACCGATCGCTTCTTGCCCGACAAGGCGATTGATCTTGTCGACGAAGGTGCTGCGCGGTTGCGTATGCAGGTCGATTCAAAGCCGGAGGAACTCGACGAGATTGATCGGCGCATCATGCAGCTGAAGATCGAGCGCGAGGCGCTGAAAGTAGAGAAAGACGATGCTTCGCGCGACCGGCTCGAGCGCCTGGAGCACGAGCTCGCTGGACTCGAGGAAGAGTCGACAGCTCTGACCAACACGTGGCAGGCGGAAAAGCAGAAGCTTGGCCACGCAGCGGACCTGAAACGTCAGCTCGATGATGCGCGCAATGCGCTCGCCGCAGCTCAGCGCAACGGTGAATACCAGAAGGCGGGCGAGCTCGCCTATGGGACAATCCCGGCGCTCGAGAAGGAACTTGCCGCCGCGGAGCAGCAGGACAATGCCACCTCGATGGTGGAGGAAACGGTCACTCCCGATCACATTGCCCAGGTGGTTTCGCGCTGGACCGGCATTCCGGTTGACCGGATGCTCGAGGGCGAGCGTGAAAAGTTGCTGCGTATGGAAGACGAACTCGCCAAGCGCGTTGTCGGCCAGGGTGAGGCGGTACAGGCAGTATCCAAGGCGATTCGCCGTGCACGCGCCGGCTTGCAGGATCCGAACAGGCCGATTGGCTCGTTCATTTTCCTCGGCCCAACAGGCGTCGGCAAGACCGAGTTGACCAAGGCGCTGGCGGCATTCCTGTTCGCGGACGAGACGGCCATGGTCCGGCTCGACATGTCCGAATACATGGAAAAGCATTCCGTCTCGCGTTTGATCGGTGCTCCTCCCGGCTATGTCGGGTACGAGGAAGGCGGCGCTCTGACGGAGGCGGTGAGGCGGCGCCCCTATCAGGTCATCCTTTTCGACGAGATCGAAAAGGCCCACCCTGATGTGTTCAATGTGCTCTTGCAGGTTCTCGACGATGGTCGCCTCACCGACGGTCAAGGCCGGACGGTGGATTTCCGCAATACTCTGATCATCATGACGTCGAACCTTGGCGCGGAGTATCTGACGGCCCTTGGCGAAGACCAGGATGTCGACGTAGCGCGTGATGAGGTGATGAGCGTCGTCAAGTTGGCATTCCGGCCGGAGTTTCTCAACCGCGTCGACGAGATCATCCTGTTCCATCGCCTGAAGCGCAAGGACATGGGCAAGATCGTCGCGATCCAGATCGAACATCTGCAGAAGCTGCTCGTCGATCGCAAGATCACGATCAAGGTCGACAGCGAAGCAACCGACTGGCTCGCCGATAAGGGCTACGATCCGGCCTATGGCGCGCGACCGCTGAAGCGTGTCATCCAGAAAGAGGTGCAGGATCCGCTGGCGGAGAAAATCCTGCTCGGCGATATTCTCGACGGCTCGACAGTGAAGATTACGGCGGGATCGGACCGGCTCAATTTCAAGTCGGTCAAATCCGCTCCGGAGCGCGAAAAGAGCGAAGCAGCATGATTGCGCTTTCGCAACACTGAAAGAAAGAAGATGGCCGCCACAGCGCGGCCATTTTCACGTCTCGTTCATCCCATAAATGCAACGATAAAAGCGTGGAGGCATTAACCATAATGACAGGAAGTTCGGTCATTTATGATTAATGTCGCGTTAGCGGCGGTAACCGGAAACCTAAAAGGCATGGCCTCATATCATTATTCATTGCTTGGACTATTGCTTGTTGCTTCGGCGGGCGCCACCGCCCCCGCGACGCCGAGCGCGGCTGGAATGATTGCCCCGGCCGTCAGCGCACCGCATTCCTATACATTGGCGCAGTGGTTCGAAGGCGAGCGCCGCCCGCGCCGCGAGGCCTATCGCGTTTATTACGACGAATATGGCCGCAAGGTCACCCTGGATCGCCGCGGCCGTGTCGTGTCGGTCGAGGAACCACGCAACGATCAGGGCACGGATTATTTCCCAGAAGCGCCGCAGGATCCCTATGATACCGGCGCGATTCCCAACGATCCCTACGCGGGACCGGGCAACGGTCCCTACGAACAGCAATCGGCGCTGCCTTCCGAACGCGACTACGGCAGCGTCGACCGGCAGCAACTGCCACCAGCGGGCAGCGAATCCGATTTGAATCCGTCCGATCCGAACCTCAATCCGCCCGAATCGCCAAATGACGGGTTCTATGACACGCCGCAGCAGGAACAGATACCAGCGCATCCGAACCCCGCGCCGACAGTGGAACTGCCGAAAGGGCAGGGCGCGAAGGCGAAGATTGCAGCGATCCAGGTACTGCTCGATCGGATCGGCGTGTCTCCCGGCGTGATCGACGGCCACAAGGGGGGCAATGTCGACAAGGCTGTTGCCGCTTTTGAAGAAATGACCGGCCAGCAATTTGATCCCCTCAACGAGGAGGGGATCAACGCTTCTCTCGAGCAAACCGGCGGTCCGGCAATCGTGCCCTATACGATCACCTCCGAGGATGCTGCCTACCCGTTCGTCGCGTCCATTCCGGAAGATTATGGCCACAAGGCCCAACTCGAACGCATGGCCTTTACGTCGGTCACCGAGATGCTGGCAGAACGTTTCCACATGGATGAAAACTACCTGAAGGAGATCAACCCCGGTGTTGATTTCAATACGCCGGGTGTTTCCATTCAGGTTGCCAATCCCGGTCAGAATGCCGGCGGCGCGGTCATGCGAATCATCGCCGACAAGGGCCGCAAGCAGGTGCGGGGCTATAATGCGGAAGGCCGGCTCGTCGTCGCCTATCCGGCGACGATCGGATCGACCGATACGCCGTCACCATCAGGCACAGTCCAGGTTGAACGCATCGCGCTCAATCCCAACTATACATACAATCCGAAGCTGAACTTCAAGCAGGGCGAGAACGATAAGGTGCTGACCATCCCGCCTGGCCCGAATGGCCCGGTCGGTACGGTATGGATTGCCTTGTCGAAGCCGACCTACGGTATTCATGGCACGCCCGAACCATCGAAGATCGGCAAGACCAACAGCCATGGCTGTGTGCGTTTGACGAATTGGGACGCAACGGAACTTTCCAAACTCGTGCAAAAGGGCGTGACCGTCGAGTTCCAGGAATAAAGGCGTATGCGGGCGAAGCAGCCTTAGCCGCTGGCGGCAACCTTGGTGCCGTCGCCGCCTTCATCCTTCAGCAACTGGTCGATCCGCTCACGCTCGCGCTGGAACGCGATGAGATCATCGCCCTGCAGTTCGCCGCCGCTCGGCAGGCGAATGCGCATCGGGTCGACTTTCGAGCCGTTGACGATCAATTCGTAATGAAGATGTGGCCCGGTCGAAAGCCCGGTCGAGCCAAGGTAGCCGATAACCTGACCTTGGCGAACGCGGGCGCCTGCGACCACGCCACTCGCGACAGCATTCTGATGGGAATAGCTGCTTTCATAACCGTTTGCATGGCGAATGACGGTCTGAATGCCATAGCCATTGGTCCAGCCGGCGCGCTCGACAACGCCGTTGCCGGCTGCGACAATCGCCGTGCCGCGCGGCGCGGACCAGTCGACCCCGGTATGCATGCGCGAATAGCCGAGGATCGGGTGGCGGCGCATGCCGAATGGCGAGCGGAATGTGCCGTTGGGTACCGGCTTGCGCAGCAGGAACTGCTTCGAGCTCTTGCCGTTCTCGTCGTAGTAGTCGGTCGTGCCGTCCTCGCCATGGAACCGATAGAACTTTTTGAGGTCACCGCCGAAATTTGCGGCGACATAAAGAATCTCCGATTCGTCCCCGGCCTTGTCCGAGCCCGCCGGCAGCGAAAACAGCGCTTCGAGTTCATCCGATGGGCTGAGCTGTGACTGGAAGTCGACGTCCGAAGCCAGCATGCGGATCAATTGCTTGATCATCGGATCGGTCATGCCATACGCGATGCCGGCCCGGTAGATTCCGTCATAGACGGTGGGGAGATCTTCGGTGCGCCGCGATCCTGCGGGGCTATCATCGAAGGCTACCTGCAGGCCCGGCGTCATTTCCGGCTCATCCGCAGGCACGTACTGCTCCCTGTCGTTGAGCGCAATAGTGAGAATATGGGTGCTGCCGTTGTAGACGCTGGCGCGCATGATCCGGTCGAGATTGTCGCGCGATTCGATCCCGAGCCGCAGCACGCTGCCGCTTTTTAGCTTCGGCGAGTTCAAGAGCTTGCTGATGGCTTCGGACATGCCCGTTGCATCGTCGCTTTCATAGCCCGCGTCGTTCAGGGCGGCGATGATTTCCTTGTCGCTGCGGAACGGTATCAGCGCTTCCGAATAGCCGGTGCTAGCAGCATCTTCGGGCAGGCGCGGCGCGACGCTGACATTCTCCTGGATGATCTTGACTGCAAGGGGATTGCGCAGATTGTAGGGGTCTTCGTCAGTGCCGAAGCGCAGCGGATCGACATAGTGCAGCGAGGCAACCTGAATGGCGCCATCGGTCAAAAGCGAGCCGGTGTTCCGCACCACCTCTTCAACCGCATCGACGCTAAGATCGTCGGCAGGATCGTATTGTGCCGTCGTCAGCGGAAAATCGACGGTGCGCAGGCTGACTTCGCTCTCCACCTTGGCGCCGTAAATCTGACCCGTCCTCGGCGTCGGGTCCGTGTCCTCATTGGCCTCGGCAAAGACGTCAAGCGGATTGAAATTCGGATAACGGCGGTTGGAGTTGTGAACGTCGGCGAGCGCTATGTGCACGAATTCGAAGGGCATGGAACGGACGACATCGCGCTCGCCGTCCTTGAACATTGTTGAAACGTCGAGGCGGCGTCGATCACGGTTTTTTTGTATAGGGGTCGTTGCGACGACGCGCGAACCCTTGGTCACGCCACTCGCATCGGCTGGAGCCGGCATGGCATTGCGCCCGATCAGTTCAGGCGGCGTCGCCAGCTGCTCGCGGCCGTCGAGCGCTGCAAAAAGCGCGACGCCCATCAATACGCTTGAGGTTATGCCGGTAAGGAACGTGCCCGCAAGCCAGCGCGCGGAGATCTCGCGACGATCCGGCGGCCCGCGGCGTCCGTCCGTGATAAGCGGCGGCTCATTGCCCGGATCGATCGATGAGTGCCCCTCGTACTCGCTCATACCTTTAAAGTGTGATCCTGTCGCCGTTGTGAATGCAGGTGGTTCCCGGCGCGTTTGCCGGCCAGGCTTGTCCTGGCATGAAGTCAACGAGGCCGCAGTTTTGCCCCTGCGGCTTCACGATGTCAACGCAAGGAGCGGAAACGGCTGTGGGCCTTGCACATTCGATCCTCCTGGCCGCTGAGGCCCGCTACGTCGTTGGCGCGAGCGCTAGGTCTCGAATGGGGCATGTTTGTGGCCGAGACGATCACATTTGGATTTGCCGGCTTGGCTTTGAGCGTCCGTGCGGACGGCCGATAATGGTACGAAATGCGAACCGTCATATTTTTCATAAATTCTTCAAAATCGGTGTTGACAGTTTTGTTGGGTGGGGTCTATATACCGGCACAACGAGGGCGGGGCGCCGCTGGCGGTTGCTGAATGCGCCCTAAGGTTTGCACGGTTTTTGGTCGCGAGACTGATTGTCTGGTGTGGA
>NZ_JBBNAM010000250.1:0-1689 GCF_037994425.1 Phyllobacterium sp. | reverse complement strand
ATCAGCAAGCACCGCAGCGCCATCGAACGCTCCCGCCAGTTGATTGGCCAATGCTATTGCGACGGTAGTCTTCCCGACGCCTCCACCTCCCACGATGGAAACGACAGGAAATCTCGACAGCCTCTCGCAAAGGTCAAGGATATCACTCTCGCGCCCGACCATACGTTCCAAGCGGTTGGGAAGATTGGCATGCCTGAATTTCACCGCGTCATCACCGCGGACCAGCGCAGGGGACGAGCCTGAGATCGGGGCAACGAAGCAGTAGCCGCGGCCGGGTATCGTGGTGATGTAACGAGCACCATCCTGCCCGTCGCCGAGGGCTTTGCGCAGCCCGGTCATGTGAAAGCGGAGGTTACCTTCTTCAACGACAACGTCAGGCCAAATCTGCGACATGAGATCATGCTTGCTCAGAAGAGTGTTCGGAGCGGATACGAGCGCGATCAAAAGGTCCAGGGCGCGTGCGCCAAGCTCGACAGGAACCCCTTCCTTCGAAAGGAGGCGCTGACCCACATTCAGACAAAAAGGGCCGAAGGACAGGTCACCTGCACCATCGCCTGTCGCCCGCGTCATTTCATGCCCCCTGACCACCTCCACCGTGCTGTTTATACTCCAACCTCTTTTTCGGAGCCATGGTGGCTCAACATTCGGTTTGCGCACTTCGGGGGTCAGACAAGATTGTAGAAGGCATGGATGTTACCATGTGTTGCTCGGCAGTATGGGCACTCAAGTCGAGCAGCTTCAACCAAAGCAGATGCAATTTCCCGATCCAGGCCGGGCAGGTAGATATCCAGGCGAACGCCGACGACGTATCCCTGGTCGTCGGAGGATAACTCCACATTGGCATATATCCTGACATCCGCGTGAAGCTTGATCCGCCTGATGTCGGCGACATGTTTCAATGAACTTGCGAAACTCGCCGACCAGGCGATTGCGACGAGCTGCTCCGGGTTCGTGCCTAGCCGATTGCCGGCAGGGTTTGAAAGCCTGATATCGAGAGCCCCGTCCGAGCTGCGCGCGAAGCCGTTCTCTCGGCTGCCAATCGTCTCTGTCCTGGCAGTATGCACATGTTGCATGATCGTACCCCGGGGGGAAGGAGGGAGGCGCGCGCATATGCGGGCGCCGGAAAGGTCAGCCAGACTTCCGCAGACTGCGGAACCCGGCCCGCACCTCATCGACGAACAGCTTCGGCTGTTCCCAGGCGGCGAAGTGACCGCCCTTTGCCACCTTGTTGTAGTGGATGAGGTTGGGGTAGGCGGCTTCGGCCCACTTGCGCGGCGTCTGGTAAAGCTCATCCGGGAAGACACTCACCGCGACTGGCACCTTGACGCCCTTGGGCGCAAAGAAAGCGAGCTTGTTTTCCCAATAGAGGCGGGCGGCTGATACGCCTGTGTTGGTCAGCCAGAAAAGCGTGACGTTGTCGAGCACGTCGTCGGGGCTTAGACCTTCCTTCTGGCCGTCGAAGGAACGGGCGATCAGTTCAAGGCTTCGGGCGTCGTGGTCGAGCATGTAGGTCGCAAGCGCGATCGGCGAGTCGGCCAATCCGGTCAGCGTCTGCGGCCGCGTTCCCATCAGGAAGGCGTAATAGACGTGCTTGTAGAAGAAGACGAGCTGGTCGTAGGACCTCCGCTCCTCGTCCGACAAGCCTTCCGGAGCAGGAGCGCCGGCAAAGGATGCGTTGTTGATCTCCAC
>NZ_JBBNAM010000249.1:0-18195 GCF_037994425.1 Phyllobacterium sp. | reverse complement strand
GGGACTACCCGCTCACGGCATCCGGCCCAACCTTGCCTTATACCGTTCCGTTCTCGGAGAAATGACGCCATGACCCGATACCTCATGAACAGGCTCGGCCAAAGTCTTGTACTGCTCGTGCTCGTGTCCATGATCGGATTTGCCGTACTCAATCTTGCACCGGGTGGACCCCTGTCGCAGTTCGCTCTGACGCCCGGCATGACAAAGGCCGATCTTGACCGGATATCAGCGCAGATGGGGCTCGATCGCCCCCTCATCGTGCAATATGCGGACTGGGCCTTTCGACTGCTTCGCGGCGATTGGGGACGCTCGTTTCGAGATGGGCGCCCGGTCCTTGACGTCATTGGGGGCCATTTCGGCGCCACCTTGCTGCTTATGGGCACGGCCACCCTCATTTCAGTGACGATCGGCACATGGGTTGGCATTAAAGGCGCGACCAAACGCTATTCGATATTCGACTATACGGCGACCGTCGGGGCAATGGTGGCGCTGTCGATTCCAACGTTCTGGTTCGGGCTTGTTGCCATCTACATTTTCTCGCTGAAACTCGGCTGGCTGCCTGCAGGCAACATGTACACGATCGGTGACGGATCGATCCTCGATTATGCCAAGCACCTGATCATGCCGAGCATGGTGCTGGCGTTGGTGGATGTCGCCGTCTGGAGCCGCTATATGCGCACAGCAACCCTTGATGTGATCAACCAGGACTTCGTTCGTACCGCCCGCGCCAAGGGGATGACGCCCCGGCGCGTCCTGATGAAGCATGTCGTTGGCAACGCCTTGCTGCCGATGATCACGCTGGCGGGACTGCAGGTTCCGACCTTGCTTGGCGGCGCCCTTGTCACCGAGACGGTTTTCACCTGGCCGGGCATGGGCCGGCTCTTCCTCGATAGTCTCGGTTATCAGGACTATCCGGTTGTGATGGGCCTCCTGATGTTCTCGGCGATCCTCGTTCTCCTCAGCAATCTTGCCGCGGATTTGCTGACGGCGTTCGTCGATCCACGCATCCGGCTCACCTAGGAGACTGCCATGTCCGTTTCCATAACGCGTCCAAAGGCTTCCGCGAAATCTGGCTGGTGGAACAGCCGGACCTTCCGGCGGTTCATACGCCACCGGCTTGCGGCACTCGGCGTGATCATGGTTGTGATCCTGGCACTCGCCTGTATCATTGGGCCCTACCTCCTGCCGTATAATGAGCTCTATATCGATCTTAGGGCGCGATTCTCGCCTCCTTTGACCGGCTATCACTTCCTCGGCACAGATCCTCTGGGACGAGACATCGCCGCGCGCCTCCTCATGGCAGGGAGGATATCCCTGCTTGTCGGCTTTGCGGCAATGATTCTGAGCACCGTGATCGGTGCGACGGTTGGCGTCGTTGCTGGCTATTACGGCGGGCGCATCGGGACCGTGCTGATGCGGTTTGTCGATGCGGTCCTCTCCTTCCCAAGTATTTTTCTGCTTCTGACGCTCGCAGCCTTCATCAAGCCCAGTCCCATCATGATCACCGTCATCATCGCAATCACGAGCTGGATGGAGGTGGCGCGCATTGTGGAAGCCGAAGTTCGCTCGTTACGCGAACGGGACTTCATTCTCGCGGCGCGCATGCTGGGGTTGAGCAATCGCTGGATCATGTTCCGCGAGCTTCTGCCCAATGCCATCGGACCAATCATCGTGGCTGCAACACTGACGGTGGCGCGGGCAATCCTGCTCGAGGCCTATGTCAGCTTTCTTGGCTACGGGATCCAGCCGCCACTGCCGAGTTGGGGCAACATGCTCAACGGTGCACAGCAATACCTGCAGTCCGCACCATGGCTGGCGATCGTTCCAGGTGTCGCGATCACGCTTGCCGTCACAAGTTTCAATTTCATCGGCGATGGGCTGCGTGATGCGCTCGATGCCCGCAGCGATCTGAACTGAGAGGGATCACGCATGCCACGATTTTCGCCTTTCGACGCGACACTCTGGTATGCGAGCGCGCCGCAAGCTCCCGCAACCCTCGCCCTTGAGGGCACCGTGCGGGCCGACGTTTGCGTGGTTGGCGGCGGCTATACCGGCCTGACGACGGCGCTCGAGCTTGCACGTGCCGGCGTTCGTGTCGTCCTCCTCGAAGCCGAAGAGGTCGGCTTCGGCGGGTCGGGTCGCAATGCAGGTCATTCGACACCTACCTTTACGCATTACAGTTTGCCACAGTTGCGCAAGATGCTCGGCGAGCCCTGGGCCGAGCGGATGATAAAGCGTCAAACGCGGGCCAACGACCGCGTCGCCGCGATGATTGCCCGCTACCAGATAGAGTGTGAATGGCAGCAAAATGGTTATGTCATGGGCGCCCATACCCCGAGCGCAATGAAAACGATTGAGACGAAAGCCAGCGACTACAACCACGTTGGCGCAAACACGCGCGTGTTAACCAAGAGCGAGGTCGAAGCGATCACCGGCAGTGCGCGCTTTTACGGGGGATGGTTTCATGAAGAGGCGGGCCATCTTAACCCCCTGGCCTACGCACGTGGATTGGCGGGTGCCGTCATGGCGGAGGGCGGGACGATCTTTACGCAGTCACCGGCCTTGAAAGTGGAACGCAAGGGTGCCTCTTGGAACGTCGAAACGCCGCACGGCAGCGTCACCGCCGATAAGGTGATCTTTGGTACTGGCGCCTATACGGTTGGCGGATGGCCAGGACTTGCGCAAACCTTCAAGATCCAGCGCGTCTTTGTCGCGGCGACGCAGCCTCTCGCTGCGGAACTTCGCGCATCCGTTCTTCCCGAAAACACAACCATTCACGATGGTCGCGGGGATATTTTTGTTTATAAATACAACGCCGAAGGGCGTCTTGTTGCGTCGATGTTTCCAATGGGGCGGCGCGGCAGGGATGTCGCTTTTACCAAAAAGCTGATGAGCGATCGGCTGAAATGGCTTCATCCGCAAATCCATCAGGAGATCGACTGGCAATTCTTCTGGTTCGGCGAACTCGACATGCAGTATCGCACAATTCCCAGATTTTACGATCTGGCACCAGGGGTGGTTGCGCTGACAGGACTTTCGGGGCGGGGCGTTCCAACCGGCAGCATGCTCGGTGGCGTTCTGAGCGAATGGGCGATGGGCGTGGCCGAAAAAGACCTTGCGTTAAAGCTGGAGCCTTTGAAGGCAGCGCCGTTCTATATGAATTTCGGACCTCAACTGACGCTGCGCTATTATCGCGTTCGCGATTGGCTAACGGCAAGGCGCGACGGTGCAGCCTTGCCGCCGCACGCCTGACGAGCAAGGCTACCAACTTCCTATCCAAACAGCAAAGATCGATGGGCTGCCACGCCCGCCATTGCCCCGTCACCGACGGCCATGGCAACTGAACCAGCGGCCCTTGCAACATCACCACAGGCAAAGACGCCGTTGACCGTCGTTGCCTTCGTTGCATCGGTGTAAAGATAATTGCCGAGCGGGCCTTCATCCAGCGTGCAGCCGAGCTGGCGCGCGAACGCAACGGGAATGACTGTTTTCGGCAACGTGAAAAGGCCGTCCATTTTGAGGATGCGGCCGTCGTTCAGTATGACGTCGACTTGTTCGTCGCCTCCATCCAGCCTTTCAATCCCGCAACGCTCGACCGTAACGCCGCGTTGCGCCAACTGATAAAGCTGACCGGCATCCGGTTCGAAGCTTCCATTCAGCAGCAGCGTCGTCTCGCCCCAGTCGGGAAGCATGAGCGCGTGATGCATCGATAGCGACGAGGTTGCAAGGACTGCGATCTTGCCGCGTTCAAGTTCGTAGCCATGACAGTAGGGGCAATGAAAGACGGTTCGGCCCCACCGCTCTTTCAACCCCGGTAACTGCGGGAGAATGTCTGTGACCCCTGTCGAAAGGATGAGGCGCCTTGCGACGCGCTCGCTCTCACCTTTGACGATCACGTGAAACTCGTCTTTGTCGGCGCGCCTTGCCATCTCGGCTCGCGCGTCCAGCCAGTCGACCGCATCATATCGCATCAACTGGCTGCGCGCCGAGGCAATGATCTCGGAAGGGGGACGACCGTCCTGCGTCAAAAAGCCATGTGAATGTGCAGCAAAGCGATTGCGGCGCAGACCGTCATCAATAATGAGGATTGAGCGTCGTGCCCGTGCGAGTTGAAGTGCGGCAGAAAGCCCTGCGAAACTGCCTCCAATGATGATCGCATCGTATGTCATCTGGATTTCCTCCAACCAGTTTTATCGTAACTTTATATGTTACGTGATGCCGCATTGTCAAACTCATGCAACAGGAAAAGTTACAATAAAAGCGCCGTCTTGACGATCCACCCGTCATGCATCTATTGAAGTGGCATGAGACAAGACAGCCGTTTATCGGGCGTGCTCCACGTCCTTTTGCACATGGCCGAGGTCAACGGGCCAGTGACTTCCGAGGCCCTGGCACGCGCGATGCATACCAACCCCGTCGTCATCAGGCGCATCATGGCCGGCCTGCGCGATCAGGATTTCCTTCGCTCCGACAAGGGCCACGGAGGCGGTTGGCGCATCGCATGTGACTTTGAGACCCTGACACTTCTCGATGTCTACAAGGCATTGGGGGCGCCAGCGCTGCTCGCAATGGGAAACCGAACCGAAGCCCCGAATTGCCTTGTTGAACAGGCCGTCAATGCGGCGATGAACGACGCGCTTTTTGCTGCCGAGGCGGTTCTGCTCACGCGCTTTGGTCAGGTAACGCTTGCGGCTCTAAGCGCGGATTTCCACGCAAGGTCAAAACAACGCGGCAACCACTGCGCATTCGAAAAAGCCGATGCGTCCGAAGGCAACAAGATGGCAAGCGACGCGCGCTGCTGAAGCCGCGATCGGCATTTCGTTGCAACCCGAACGGCGCGATCTGACGGCCAGGCGTCAGGACCAAATGGCAAGGACAGGATGCTGCGCTGTCGATCGCATCGCATGGCGGGTATGGCTAAGATTGAAAAAGGGGGCTCCGATGGCCGGTGAAAACCCCGGGCCGTCGTTCTGACAGGCGACAATGTCAGAATTGGCCCTGGCTCGTTCATGCGCCCCATCGAGACGGGGCGCATGCCAAAACGGTCGCGACAACGACGCTCCCGTCATGGTCTGGAGTACCAAGTGCTTCAATGAAATGCGCGAACGCCTTCAAGACCGTCGGCCGGTGCCGGCGCCAAGAACTTCCTGAGGGCGAATCCTCGCTACGAGAGCGCGCTACGACCAGTACTCGCGCGCCTCTTTCGGCAGTCGCAAGAGCGTTTTCTCAAAGGCCCACGGATCGACAAAGCGGCGGATCACAACCGCAACGTCATGAATGGCCGTATCGGGGCGAAAGGTTATGATGGGCGCGAAGGGCTTTGACCTCTCGCGTCAGAAGGGCGCGGTCCCAGCCCTCGCTGCGCGGTTCGAAAGGATCCCATTCCTTTACGAAGAGGGCTCGCAACATGGGCGGGAGCACCTTTACGAACACGATGGCGTCTTCAAGCGCCAGGCGGCGCCTGAATGCGACAAGGACGCCCTCGACCATCGTATTGGCCTGGTGACGCGTCGTCAGGCCAGATGCGTCGGCGACATCGGCTAAAAACCGCTCGAATTCCTCACAGGCACGCCGATATTCCATGGGAATTGTCATTCGGCCTGGATCTCCTGCTTTTCCAAGATTGCGACCGGCCAGGGCATGCAGGCTTCATTGGCGTTGTTCAGTTCATGCCTTTTCCGAATGCGCCGAACTCGACCGAGGTGCGCAACAGGCGCTCAAGATCGCCGGCAGAGACAGGGCGGGACAACAAAAAACCCTGAAGGTCGTCGCAACCAATAGCGCTCAGATAGTCGCTTTGGGCACTTGTTTCGACACCTTCGGCCGTGGTCTTCAACCCCTTGGCACGGGCAAGATGAACAATCGCCTCGACAATATCCTCGTCATTTGCCGATTGGCCAAAGCCCTGGATGAAGCTGCGGTCTATCTTGATACGGTCGACTGCAAGTTGCTGAAGTCTGCCAAGTGATGAAAAGCCGGTGCCGAAATCGTCAAGCGCAATTTTGATGCCGAGTGCGCGCAACGCCCGGATATTGTGTTCGCACTGGCCACCCGTATCGGTAAACGCGCTCTCGGTTACCTCAAGTTCGAGCCGACCGGGCGGCATGTCGAGTGACAAAAGCAGCTTTGCCACTTTCATCGCATAGGCAGGATTGCGCAACTCGACGGCCGAGACATTGACCGCGACGGTTGAAATCGGCCATCCCTTCGTGTCGCTCAATGCCTGGCGCATGACACGTTCACCGATCGCTTCGATCGGGCCTGCTTCCTCGGCGATGGGGATGAAGGTTTCCGGGGCAATGAGTCCCCGCTTCGGGTGATGCCAGCGTATCAGGGCTTCAACGCCCACGATGCGCCGATCCTTGGCCGAATATAAAGGCTGGTACTGCAGTTGCAGCTGCTCGTCCGACTTCAGTGCGTCCCGCAGCTCCCGTTCCAATGTCCGACGTTCCTGCAGCATGACGTCCATTTCCTTACCGAAAAAGGCAAAGCGGCTGCGACCTGCGGACTTGGCGTGATAAAGCGCAATGTCGGCCTTGCGCACCAGTTCACTGCGTTCGCTCCCATCCTGCGGCGAGGTGGCGACGCCAATGCTGACACCGATAAAGATGTGGTTGCCGTCAATGTTGAAGGGGTTGCGCACCGCCGTGATGATCCGCTCGCACAAATGTTCAATCTGTGCCATCGAGCGGAAATTGGGAACCATAACGGTAAATTCATCGCCGCCAATTCGGGCAATTGAACTCGGATCGTTGACGATATTGCGCAGCCGTCCCGTCAATTCCTGAATGAGTAGATCGCCGACGGGATGTCCCAGCGTGTCATTGACCTGCTTGAACCGGTCAAGGTCGAGGTAGAGCACCGCAAGGCTCTCATTCTTCACATTCGCAAGTTCACTGTCGAGCCGCTCAACGAAATGTGCCCGGTTGGCGAGCCCGGTCAGGGAATCGTGATGCGCCAGGTGATTGAGCCGCGCCTCGCTCGCCCTCAGCTTCAGCGATCGCTTGCGAAGGACCGTCAAAAGCACTGCCAGCACCCCGAAGACAAAAAGCGCGATGCCAACCAGCGTCGGGGCAATCTGCGACAACACTGTGGTCCCGGGCAGGTAAGGTTTCCAGACGAAGTAGCCAATGGTTTGCCCATAGGAGGATTTCAGCGGATACAGATGCTCGCCCGCCTGTCGTTCCAACGATGTTGCATAGCGCAGGCCCGTGAAAAGGTAATCACGCGCGAGTTCGGAAATGAACGTTGCATCGAGGTAGCGGACGGCAACGTGGAGAAAGGTTTCATCCGCTTTCTGGGAAATGTCGCCGGTGTCGGAGACAATGGGTTTGACGCTCACGATCGCAGGCCGGCCATTGAGCGTGAGGATTTCCGAAGCGCCGGGGCTGAGCACCCGCTCGCCATATCCTTCGGGGTCGGGGTGGCGCAACATGTCCCGCAGCTTGCTGGCAAGCGGCGTGACCTGACTTGCAACGGCGCCATAGGCCGAAGGGTCGGCGACCGCCTTGCCGGCGAAGGCGAATATTGCCCTGTTGTGTCCATCGAGAATATAGGCTGCGTCATGGCCGAAATAGGTGTGCATCCATGAGCCAAGATTGCTGTCGATCCACGTAACGTCTTTTGGCCGCTTGACGTGGTTGACGGCCTCATCCCATACGGTGGCGCTTTCCTGGTCGTGGGCGATCGTGAATTGCGCTTGCGACACGACGAGGCCAAGCAGGCTTTCCTGGCGCTCGATCGCCACCTGATTGGCGCCCGTGCTCGACCATAACAACAGCAGGAATACGGCGATCGCAGCAGCAACGATCAGTGCGAACAGGGGCAGGACGGTCCGAAGTACGAAACGACGCGGCTTTGTGAGTGTCATTTTGGCGCCTTCCTCCTGGCCGGGATGCGATTGGACCGCCAGGCGCATATTCCCGACAGGAGCGGATAAATCCTCGCGCGGGCCAGTGCCAACGCTAAATTGCACTGACGCCAGGCCGAAACGCGCGCAAATACGACAATCCACGGGCTGTTCAAACCAGCCGCTGACAATATCCGGCGCAAGATCGGACCAAAGTTCAGAATTTGGATCTTATCACACGTGTAACTCAATGGTTTTTTATCACATTGAGGAAGATGGACGCGATCTTGTCGAGGTGGGCATCTCCGCCCTCGAGATAGGCCTGGCGGCCGGCGCCTGCCACCGCATGAAACAAGCGGTTTTCACCAATCGACAGCGCCTCGATCTCGCGTGCCAGTTCATCCGGATCTCTTTCACTCTGGTCCTTGCGCCGCAGATATTGCGCTATCAGCCGCCGTCGCCGCGCAGGGTCGGTGGTCAGCGCTCCATAAATGCCCCAGGCAAACCAGGATTCGCCCACGCGCAGATCTGAATCGCCAATTTGCTCGACATATTCCCTGGAGAGCCTGGATTTCTGCGTCTCAATGATGGCGTTCGCCAATTCGAACGCGTCCTGATCAGTCAATTGTTTCTCGGCACTCATCCCTGCCTCCAACTCATGCTGCGGTTCAACTGCAAGATAATGTGCCACACAGCTGTTTGACAGGACAAATCCAAAAAACCGCACCACGGCCATCCGCGGGGCAACGCCCAGCGGCTTCCTCACTCAAATCCTGCAAGGGGTATCCTACAGTAAACTACTGCCCGTTTGCTGGTAAGTTCAGTAGCCTTTGGGCAATGCAGCCATGCGGGCGCAGCAAGCCCGTTTGAAATTCAAATCCGGCCCTTTCCTTACCAGCGTTGGCAAGGGCGGTGTTCCAACTGCCTCACCCGCAATCAAAACGAGGGGTAACGTGCAATGAAAAAACTGCGCCTTTTAAGCGGAGCGGCTTTAATCGCAACGCTCATTGTGGCCGGCGCCAGCCGAGCCGATACGATCAGCTATGCCGACGCAGTGAGCGCCCTTGCCAAGGCGTGTGGCACGGATATCAAAAAATTCTGCACCGGGCTTAACCTTGGCAACAATCAAATCCAAAACTGTCTTGAGAAGAACGGGGGCAAGGTTTCTCCAACCTGCACATCGACGCTCACCTCGGTTACTGCCTCGATAAAGCAACGACAGGCCGCACAGATCGGCTTTTTCAAGCTGTGCGAGCATGATGCGGCAGAATTCTGCAAGGGCGTCATGGGCGAAGGCAATATCCTCGCCTGCCTCTTAAAGACCAAGCGGATCGACAATGGCAAGTGCAATCAGGCAATTACCGACGCAGGATGGCGGTGAACCATGGGCGGGAGAGAGAAAATGTTTCTGCATCGACTTCGCGCCGGCCTGGCGCTTGGCCTCTTGATTGCAGCAGGCCCCGTGGCGGCCCAGCAACTCGATGACCGGCAGCTCATCACCAGTTTGAGCCAGCTCTCTGAAGCGGCACCTGCGATTGATGTCGCACTGCTCATTGAGGAGGCAAATGCCAATGTTGGCAAAGGCGTTGCGAGCCAGCCAAACTGGAGCCAGCTGACGCACCTTGCGCAATTGCTCGTCGAAATCGACTTCGAGAACGACTCTGTCGCCATCGAACCCGAGTCCTACCGTACGGTCGGGCTGATCGCAGATGCCCTGCATCATCCAAATCTGATGTTCTACAAGTTCCTTGTCGTTGGTCACACAAGCTCGACGGGGGATGCAAAACATAATCTCAAGCTCAGCCAGGAACGGGCTGATGCGATCCGGGAGGCACTGACGACGACGTTTGCCGTTCCCCCCGATCGCCTCTATGCCGTTGGCGTCGGCCAGGAGATGCCGGTCGATGCCGCCAATCCCAAGGCAGCGGCGAACCGCCGGGTCCAGTTGATCAACCTTGGCAGGGCGAAGTAGCGCAAAGGGGGATTGTTGCGGCTCATCGCGCGCATTGTGATTGCCACCCTCCTGTCGTTCGCCATCGTGCTTTCGACAGTCTGGGCGGTGCTTGCCCTATGGTATCGCCTGCCGGCGCCAGAATATGCGCGAGCATTGGCGGGCGGCGTTTTCGCTGTCCTTGGCCTTGCAACGATCATCGCCCTGTTTACGCGCAAGATGATCCGGGCCCTTGCCGCTTTCCTCGTGGCCTTTGGCGCCCTTTCGCTCTGGTGGAGCACGGTACGACCGCCGGACCATGGTGACTTTGCACCCGATGTCGCCCGGCAGGTAACTGGGACGCGCAGTGGCAATCTCCTTACCCTGACGAACGTTCGCGACTTCGAATGGAGCAGCAAGGCGGACTTCGCCGAGCGCTGGTCGACCCGCACCTATGACCTCGACAAGCTCGACACCGTTGATCTGTTCATGTCCTATTGGGGAAACCCCAATATGGCGCACGTCATCCTGAGCTTCGGCTTTGAGGGCGGCGCGTATATCGCCTGGTCGGTCGAGGTGCGGCGGCGCGTGGGCGGGCAATTTTCGCCTGTTGCCGACCTGTTCAAGAGTGATCCACTGGTGATCATCGCAGCCGATGAGCGCGACGTGGTCGGCGTGCGATCGAACTTTCGCGGCGAAGACGTTGAGATCTACCGCTTAAGGGCCGGGCCAGAGGCGGCCCGGGCATTGCTCCTCGAATACGTCGCCGATGCCAATGAACTGGCGACCACGCCGGCGTTCTACAACTCGATTACCACGAATTGCACGACCACCGTCGTCAAGATGATGCGTGCCGTCGGCGATGTCGTCCCCTTCGACTGGCGGCTGATCGTCAACGGTTACTTGCCCGAATATGCCTATGATCGCGGCGCCCTCGACACCAGACATTCGCTTGGCGAGTTGCGCGCACGCGCTCACATCGATGAGCGGGCAAAGGCTGCTGGACTGACGCCGGACTTTTCACGGCTCATCCGTGTCGGCGTGCCAGCGCCGGTGGGCAAGAGCGGGGACCAGTAAAGGCGTATGCGCCCCACCGGCGCCACCGTGCTTGTCTTTCCGTCGATCGCCGCCATGAGGACGAGGCTTGCGGATCTATGTCCTGGATTTGGGCGAGGGCCTGTGAAAGGGAATGATGGCGGCCCGCTCGAGCGCAATTTCGATCTCGCTTGCAAGATCATCGACGAGCTGCAGATATTCACTGCAGCGCTCATCGCGCCTCGGATCGGATGACTGTTCCCATCGGCGCAGTTCCGCCTGTGCATCCGCGAAATCAGTACAAAGTTCGCGGAATTCATCGTCTCGGGCAGCACGTTCCTCGATCGCCTGACCTTGGAAAGGAAACCGCCGTCTGGCCGCCACTACGCCTCTGTCCATGGCAAAGGTGCCCCCTTTCCGGAGCAAATGGAGTTTCATACCGACTATCGTGGACGGGAACGCCTTTGGGGAGTAGGTTACGGTAGCATACAGGCGAGTAAATGCCGGCGGTTTCTGTTCATCGGGGGATGAAAGAATGCAGGGCCCAAGGGAGGATCGGCTTGATCGGGGTGCCGGCACGCAACGCGTGCCGCCCGCTCCCGGGGATATCCGTGCCCAGTTGGAGCGAATGATCGCCAGTCCGGAGTTTCCCAATGCCGGACACGCCCATGCATTCCTGCGCTACGTGGTCGAGGAGACACTTGCAGGGCGGGCCGAGCGCATCAAGGGCTATTCTATCGCCATCGAAGTCTTCAACCGCGACGAGGGATTCAACCAGGACGATCCCGTCGTGCGGATCGAGGCGGGACGCCTGCGCCGCACGCTCGAGCGCTATTATCTGATCGCGGGTCAGAACGACCCGGTCCGCATTGATATGCCAAAAGGCAAGTACCTACCGCATTTCGCCTGGAACGAGAGCAGCGTTGCGGCCGAAAGGCCCACGGTTGCAATTCCATTTGAGCAAAAACGACCCTTGTTGGCGCGGGCAAGCGCGCTGGTTCCATGGGCGCTCGCGGTGGCTCTTGGGCTTGCGACCCTCAGCTTCTGGTTATTTACGCAGCCGGCATCGGACGCGCGTTTGTCGCAAACGTCGGGTCCGAATGAGCCGACACTTGTGGTCGCGCCGTTTGCTAATCTCGGCGAGGGGCCGGAAGCCAATCTCTATACACTTGGGCTCACCGAGGAGCTTTTGACGGCACTACCCCGCTTCAAGGAACTCAAGGTCTTTGGACGGGAGACGTCGGAGTCCCTGCCAACGGGGGTGGACGCCTCGCATATCCGCGGCAAGCTCGGGGCAAGATATCTTCTGGCTGGCGGTGTCCGTGTCTCCGACAATCGCGTGCGCGTGACGGCGCGCCTTCTTGATACGGCAACCGACGCGATCCTGTGGTCCGAGACCTATGACGATGATCTGCGCTCGCGCGGACTTTTTGCCATACAGACGGACGTTGCCGGCAAGGTGGCGAAGGCCATCGCCCAGCCCTACGGAATCATCGGGCAAGTCAATACGGCAAATCCACCCCCTGATGACCTCGACGCCTACGGATGCACGCTGCGCTTCTATGGCTACCGTGCCGAGTTGAGCATGGAGCGCCACGAAAATGTTCGCGATTGCCTCGAAAGCGCCGTTGCACGCTATCCGTCCTATGCGACGGCCTGGGCCATGCTGTCGATCGTCTATCTGGACGAGGATCGCTTTGGCTATAATCCGCAATCGTCCGCGCCAACCCCGCTGGAGCGGGCGCTCAAGTCGGCCCGACGTGCCGTCGAGCTTGATCCCGACAATGTCCGGGCCCTCCAGGCGCTCATGACCGCTCTTTTCTTCAATCATCAGCTGGCCGAGTCGATGCGCGTCGGAGAGCAGGCACTCGCCATCAATCCCAATGATACCGAGCTGATGGGGGAATTCGGCGTCCGGCTCGCCATGGGCGGTGAATGGAGAAAAGGGGCGCAGGTATTGGATCAGGCCCTTGCCTTCAATCCCGGTGGTGCCGGCTACTATCATGGCAATCGGGCTCTGGCCGCCTATATGGTCGAGGACTACGACACGGCGCTTGTCGAAATTCGCCAGGCCAACCTGCAAAAATTTCCGCTTTTCCATCTTGTCGCGGCCGTCATCTATGCTGAGAAGGGGCTCATGACCGATGCCCGGCGCGAGGGGGCCACATTTGTCGCAATGCGCCCGGGATTCCTGGCAAATCTGGTCTCCGAGCTCAACCTGCGCAATATCCGGCCTGGGGACCAGGCCCGCATGATCGCCGGCATACGCAAGGCGGGTCTGGCGATACCGCCAGATACGACAGCTGAAAAAATGGGACCGGTCGAAGAATCCTCGGCCCCGTCGCGCTAGCGGCGGCTCGGGGTAACATACCCGATGTTACAAGCGTAATTGCATAGCAGCGCCTAATGTTTGTCATTATTCCAGCTGGTGAAAGAAAGGGTAAGATCGATGGACAAGACAGCGCGAAAAACCATGCGGCTTGCTGCGAGCGCCGTGTCGGCGGCGGCGATTGCACTTTACATTGTGGCCGGACCATCTTTTGCGGCCGGCGCCGACGAGGCGGGCGCCAAAAAGCTGATGAAGGCGATGTCCGACTATCTGGCCGCGCAAAAGGCCATTTCCTTCAACTACGACACCAATCTGGAGGTCGTGACCAAGGACCACCAGAAACTCCTTTTGGCAAGTTCCGGCAAGATCGAGCTCGGCCGTCCCGACAAGCTCCGCGCCACGCGTCATGGCGGGTTCGCCAATGTGGAGATAACTTTCGACGGCAAGACAGTGACCCTGTTTGGCAAGGACGCCAATCTCTATACCCAGGTGGATGCGCCCGGCACGATCGATCAGCTCGTCGACGAACTGAGAGACAAACTGCATCGGCCTGTCCCTGGCGCAGACCTGCTCTTACCCAATGTCTACGATGAACTGATGCAGGATGTCACCAATGCAAAGGATCTCGGCAGCGGTGTCATTGGCGGCACCGAATGTGATCACCTTGCATTTCGCGCCAAGGACCTCGACTGGCAGATTTGGATAGCCCAGGGCGAACATCCCTATCCTTGCCGATATGTCATTACCGCGACCAAGGTCGACCGGGCGCCGCAGTACAGTATCCAGATCAGCGATTGGAAGACGGGAACAGACGTTGCCGCGGACGATTTCGAATTCAAGAATTCCACCAATGCCGATAAGGTCGACCTCAAGAAATTGGGCGATATCGATGAACTTCCCGAACACTTTGCCGTAGGAGATAAGAAATGAGCGCTGCAAGCAAGCTGAAAATCATCGTGCTGACCGGGACCATCGGGTTGTTGGTGCTCGATGCAGGTATTGAACGATCGGTGCCGGGCCTTGCCAGTTTCGTGACGACGGCCGAGGCCCGCGTCGGACGTCCGCTCACCCCGGTCAGTGTGGCGGGCGTAGCACGGCGGTCGGCGCGCCGCTGCGCTGTCGGCGTCTATAACTGTTAGGATCACACAAGGGAGTGGCGCCATCTGATGGAGTTGCGTAACGAAGTCACGCGTTTCGAGTGCCGGTACCGGGCATTGATTGTTCTGTTGGTTTTTCTGGCTTCAGGGTGCGCAAGCCATCCGAAAAACGTCTTGGGGCTTGTTGCCGAGACGGCGCCGGCAGCAAGCCAGGTCAACATGCTCGTCACCACGACCCGCAAGCGCTCTGCCAATCCCGGAGAGATGTTCAGTGGCGAGCGCGGCCTTGCACCGGCATTTGCCGACATTACCGTGTCGATCCCGCCAAAGGCCGTGCGCAAGGAGGGCGAAGTCGCCTGGCCAAAGCGGCTTCCCCCCAATCCCGCCACCGATTTTGCAACAGTAAAGGCGGATGCTCTGACGGTGGATGCAGCCAAGCAATGGCTGAATGCAAGCGTCAAGAAGAGCCCGGACCGCAGCGTTCTCGTCTTTGTTCACGGTTTCAACAACCGGTTCGAGACCGCGGTGTTTCGCTTCGCCCAGATCGTTAAGGATTCGGGCGTGCACAGTGCACCCATTCTCGTCACCTGGCCGTCGCGGGGCAGCATTCTTGCTTATGGCTATGACCGCGAAAGCACGAACTACAGCCGCAATGCGCTGGAAAACCTCTTCCAGTATCTGGCGCGCGATCCCGAAGTCAGGGAAGTCTCGGTTCTGGCGCACTCCATGGGTAACTGGCTCGCGCTGGAATCGCTGCGCCAGATGGCGATCCGCAATGGCGCACTGCCGGCGAAATTCAAGAATGTGATGCTGGCAGCGCCCGACGTCGACGTCGACGTTTTTCGCTCACAGATTGCGGATCTCGGAAAGCAGCATCCACGCTTTACCCTGTTCGTTTCGCGCGATGATCGCGCGTTGGCTCTATCGCGGCGCATCTGGGGCGATATTCCAAGGCTCGGGTCGATTGATCCCGAGCAGTCGCCCTACAAGGAGGAACTTCAGGACAACCAGATCGCCGTCATCGATCTTACCAAGATCAAGGCAGGCGACGATCTGCATCACAGTAAATTCGCCGAATCGCCAGAGATCGTGCAGCTGATCGGCGCGCGGATTTCGCAAGGACAAACGCTTAACGACAACAAGCTCGGTCTTGGCGACCAGATTCTCGCCGCAACGACGGGGACTGCAGCCGCGGCCGGCAGCGCCGCCGGACTGATACTGGCTGCGCCTGTTGCCATTGTCGATCAGACGACGCGCGACAACTACGCGGATCAGCTGAGCGGAACCTTTGGTGCATCGCAGGCCGGCGCCAGAAAAGCCGCTGTCACCGATTGCAGCGGCGCTCTGGCTTCGACAAGGAAATGCAACTGAAGCCATTATGTCGAGGATCAGCCGCGATATCGACAACACCTTGGCAACCCGTTTTTGGCGAGGTCCTGGAAGCTGTTTTTCGAGGACTGATCTCGACCTCTATATGATTTTTCGCGATGCCGTGCGCTGCCTCCTGCATGAGCTGACCATCACATTTTTCAGTCGCGCGCCACGCTGGAAAGTCACGGTGGCTCGCCTCCGGACGGAAGCGATATGGGCAAGCCAATTAAGCGCGAGTTGCGCGACCTTGCCCGTAAGAGGCGTTTCGGCTAACTGCAGCAGTTCATGGCAGCGCATTGTGGCCCTGGGGAATGAGAAGCACTGCCAGCCCGTCGTCGTTGCTTTCTCCTCGGCCCGCGTTGGCCGTTCCGAATTCCGCACCCGGCCACAAGACACGGTGATAGACTAGGGCCTGCATACCAGGCGATGAGCAAGAGCCTTGGACCCCTGGCAATGCCCGCAAGGTCTAGCTGCGTATGCCCGGCAACTGAATGATCACTGCCTCCAGCGCATTATCTGGGCAATTCGCGGGTCATAGGCGCAGCGTGAATTCGTGTACAGGGGTTTCGATAAAAATCGCACATCGCTGGCAAAAAGTGCGGAAAATCGAGAGAGCCTCATGTTCAAGCTTCGGCTTTCCCCGATGGTTACTTTCCAAGCCTTACCCCGGCTCCTCCGGGCGGTGCTGGCCCGACATCGAAAAATACAATCCCACGATCTTCGTAAACCCGCTTGATCGCGTCGATCGTGACGGGTTGCGGACCACGCGGGCCAATGTCATCTTGTTCGACACGGCTGACGGTATTCGGTGTGACCTTTGCCAGCTCGGCGACCTCTCTGACACCCATCTTCAAAATCGCCCTTGCTGCGTGCCTGGATAGCGTTCAACAATACACCATAATGATTTGGATACAGGGTATCTATAGAAATCCAGGCTGTTGATAAAATCGGCAACAAATGACACCGACGAATGACTTCTTGCTTAGGCCCGCCGGGGGATTGTTGCCACCCGGTTAGCGGAGACGCAAAAATGGCCCGTACGCGCAACTGCCCTCCCGCTCTCTCCTTCTTTACAGCTATGAATACGAGCACAGTGGCAGTCTCGTGAGAGTAAGTGCCCTCTGGGAAAGTCGCCGCCAAGTTCGAAAAGAGATTAAAGCGCAAAGGGACGTCCTGCTGCAGCAGGGCAGGGCGCTTCCGTTACCTGATATGCGAATCCTGGAAATCGAAACGATCCCGATGGACGAACGGGCTATCGTCAGGTTGCTCAACGAGGAGCATGAGGGGTTGGATTTTTTCTTCCGGTCGCAAACTGTGGTTGAGGTTGTCAGTGATCCCCAAGTAGCGGGGAGCCCCGCAGGATGAGGTAGCTTCTGCGGGTGCCAGTGTGCAGGATGAACGGCAACATCAGTATGCTCCGCTGCCATTCCAGCGACAGTCATGAAGATCGGTCAGGCCGGCCCACCATCACCCGAAGACAACCGGCCGCGGGTCATCCTATCCATACCGCCCCGTGATAATTGCATCTGGTGTCACGGCGGACTTAACTTTTCGCGTTGATCTCCTTCGTGTGGGGCATGATATTTGACCTAATGGTCGTCGTTCCGACATTATACGCGGGTACTTGCTCGTCGAAACCTTTGAGGTGCCGCGTACCAAGCGCTGCAATCGGAACATTGCCGTGCAAGAATTGCGCCACTGAATGATCGACGAGGATTTGCCCATCACCTGCAGTCGAACACAATCGCGATGCCAGGTTCACGACATGGCCGATTGCGGTGTAGTCAACCCGGGCTTCATAGCCAATTCGGCCGACCGTCGCCCATCCCATCGCCAGTCCTATGCCGAATCCCATCGCATGGCCCCGCTGACGCCACTCTGGGATCAGGCGCTGAATGGCCTTCTGCATCTCGATCGCCATCTCAACAGCACGAAGCGCCGGCTCTGCGCATGGCACTGGAGCGTTGACGAGCACCATCAAACCGTCCGCCGCGAAGTTGGTTAGCGTGGCCTCGTAGCGCGTGATGATGGCGCCAAGCGTCTCGTAGTATTCGCGCAAGACCCGCATAATCTCCTCGGGTTCGGCGTGCGCCGAGAAAGCGGTGAAACCACGTAAATCGCAGAATAGAGCGACGACTTCCGCCCGCTGTCCGGCAAGCACGCCCTCGTCGCCGGACTTTTCCACGAGCTCCGCGACCTGCGGTGCGAGAAAACGCTTCAGGCGGGCGATCCGTTCCGAGCGTTCCTGGGATGTGGCGAGTTCTTTTGCCATCTGATTGAACCGGCCCGCCAACCGTTCAAGTTCGTCTCCAGTGTGGATGTCAATCCGGTGCTCGAACTGTCCGGCACCGATCTTGTTGGTGCCGTCCTCCAGCAGGCGGATGGGCCCCGTCATTCGCCGCGCAAGCCAATAGGCAAGCAGCGCTGCAAGAATGGTGGCGGCAAGGAGCAAGACTACAGTCCGCCACAATGAAGCATGCAGCGGTGCAAAAGCCTCTGCCTGCGCCTGCTCGACGAATACCGTCCAGCCGACCCTGGGGATTGGTGCCATGGCGGTCACGACCGATTGATTGTCAGCATTGCG
>NZ_JBBNAM010000248.1:0-2509 GCF_037994425.1 Phyllobacterium sp. | reverse complement strand
AGGTCGGGCCCTTGCTTCACTACAGTGCCAGCCAACAGGACCGCGTCTATGAACCGGTGAGCGTTCAACGCATCATCGCCGTTGACGCGAAGCTGCCCGCCATTTTCGATCGCATCGATGAAATTTCTAATCAGTGCGCGGTGCATCTCATGGCCGAACGCCATCGGATTTGCCCCCGCTCCGCTTCCGATCGTTTCGCCACCCGCCATTTCCCTGGTGCCATCAATAAAGGCGGCATCCAATCTGTTACCGGTCAGGACTGCCGTACCTTTCGTACCGATCAATTCGATGCGCTCCGGCAGTCCCGGGTAGGCGCAAGTTGTCGCATTGAGCGATCCGATCGCGCCGCCTTCAAAAGAGAAGGCGGCCGTCACGAGGTCCTCCGTCTCCATCCTGTGAATAGAGGTTGTGCGGACAAATGCGGAAATTGCTGCCGGCGTGCCCGCATAGTTCAGGAGCAGGTCGATCGTGTGAATACCTTGGGAGAGCAGCACACCACCGCCATCGCGTGACATCGTTCCGTGGGATGAAGCGCAGCATCTCGCGCGTCCGGCCCCGAATGACGCGATCATGATCACTTCGCGAGAACCTTACGGATCCAGCATCATCTCGAAGGAAGGTGAACCTGGGCAGGCAAGCTTTCTATTACAGCGGGGATGCATTCGAGCGACATCACGACTGATAAACAGACCAACCTGCCATGAAGCTGACGGCCTGAGCCGCTGTCCCAGCAGCCTATGGCTGCTTGCGAAGCGCTCGGCCGTATCCTATTTTCTTGAAAGAGAAGATGACACGGATGCTGATGGAAATGAGGGCTTTAGCACGAGAACGAACGGAGAGCGCCATGCGGCAAGCCGTATCGGCGGACGCGCGCGCCCTCTACCACGAAGCATTCGCCCTGTATGGCCCACTGTGTTTTTGGTCAACGAGAGAAATGCAGGATCCGACCGTGGCCGACGTGCTCGACGCCGTCGCCCGCCTCAAGCGCAACGGCAATATGACGACGCGACAGTTCGCTGTCCGCCTCGAAGAGGCCTGCCGTGCCGCTTCGTAGAATTCAGCAAGAAGCGATGGCGACTATCGCCGCTAACAGGCATCCCGGCAGTCATATTGCTGGCGGCACTGTCATCAACATGGATAGTGCCCGGTATTCCGATGATATCGACATTTTCCATGACCTCTTCAGCGAAGACGACCGTGTCAACATGCTGAGAAACACAGTCGAGATCGATGCAAAGTCGTTGATAGCCGCCGGGTTCGAGATCAGATGGGCAACCCGGCACCCCGAGAAATATCAGGCCATCGTAACGAAGGATGGCGAAAGCACTTTGCTCGACTGGGCAATCGACAGCGACTACCGATTTTTCGAGTCCGTCCCGGACGACTTGTTCGGCTTCAAGCTGTTCGACTTGGCGACGAACAAGCTTCTTGCGGCCGCCTCCCGCAAGGAGCCGAGAGACGTCCTCGATCTACTTCACCTCCACAAAAACCACTTCCCACTGGGCGCCGCCATCTGGGCAGCTCCAGCCAAGGATCCGGGCTACACTCCGGAAAGCCTCATCGAGCAACTGGGCCGGAATGCTGTCTACCGACAAGACGACTTTGATCGTGTCATGAGTGACGCGACGATTGATGCCCGCGAGGTTGCCATCGCATTCAGGATGATCCTAGCTCAGGCGGCGGAGTTCGTCGGGTCGATGCCTGCTGGCTACGACGAACTCGCCTTCCTTAAGGACGGTCAAATCATACAGCCCGACCCCGCGAGGCTGAGTGAGTATGAATCCCTCCAGGCACGCCGACAGGCTCACTGGCCATCTTCTCCCGAAATCGGTAGCGAGATGATCGCCGCCGATTTGAAGCGCTAGGGTCTATACGGATCACGAGGTCAGTGTCACTGCCCCAGCCATTGGTACTCGGCGATCGAAGCCTTTCCGGACTTCTTGTCGTACAGACAAATCACGTTCACAATCTTCTTGGACTTCGGGTTCTTCTCGCGGAGAAGAACGGCAATCTTTCCAGTGGCGTCATCGAAAACAACTGGCGCAGTCGCCTCGGGAGAGACCAATCGGATACGCTCTCGCCGCCGGTGGAAACGAGGAAGCGTCAGAGAGGCTGCGACAGGCCAGCATTTGATCCCCTACGCGACCGGACACGCATCGAAACAACGCGTCGGATCATACGGCACGCCAGGATCGCAACCCCCATGCTCGCATGAGTTCCAATGGCGCAGACAGTTCCGACGGCAGGACGTAAGCATCAGCTACCCTCTCCTTCTGATTTGAGAACCTTCGCGGCAACCCATGCCCCAGCCCCTGAACGGAATAGAATGACAGCTGCAGACGGTCTCCCCGTTTCCATTCCTCGAGAGTGCCCCATGACATCTGTTTCGTTCGCCCGACCGCTTCGTCCATGTCCGCCGCTTCGAGCCATTGCGAGACCAAGGCGCGTCCATTGAGAGGATTCACGACACTATCAGCCGTTCCATGCCATACCGAGATCGGTGGCCATT